>DAISZI010000109.1:0-5881 GCA_036824885.1 Oligoflexia bacterium | reverse complement strand
AGGATCACGATGCTTGGATGCACTTTTTTGGCTTCTTGAAGCATAATGAGGGTTGAGATAGTGAGGAACTTGTCAGCAAGAGGGTCTAAGAGTTTCCCATAAATAGTTTCTGATTTTTGGATCCGTGCTAGGTGTCCATCTAAGTAATCGGTGATGCTTGCCAATAGAAAAAATCCGACTGCTGTCCAGTCGCCTTGGGGACTTCTTAGAAAAAGAAGGCTTACGATCACAGGTACTAAACAAATTCTCAGAAGTGTCAGAAGATTTGGAGTTGTATTGAAGGTCATCGTATTTTTCATGGGCACCTCTTAGAAGTATGAATAAACTTCGTCTTTGTCTAGGACAATTCATGAGAAGGGGTTTATAGTGAATCTGTGGGCTGGGGAACTTTTAAGCAGGTTGTGCCTTGTCAAAAAGAGCGTCGGTGGTTACCTCGTTGGTGTCTCTCTCAGGTGCAATGTTATCTGCCTAGCGTGGAGAGGTTCTTTTCGGTGGCTGATCTTTCTCTCTCCGGAATGGGATTTTGGCGTGAGAAGGAGGAGCTTCTTCTTTCTTCTCGAGTGGGTTCTTGTCTCAAAGGAGTTCTTAACTTAAAGCGTAGAAAACATCCCTTTGAGGCTCGTGTTGCGAATTTAGGAAAGAATCGCGTGGGTTGTCAGTGGCTTGAGCTTTCAGAAAGCTTGCAACTTGCGTTGGAGAGTTTTTTTGAGCCTCAGGCACTGGGTTCCTCTTTAAGGCTCATGCCTTTTTCAGAAAAAGATGCCGTTTGGTATTATGCATCTTGTGGTGCTGCTCTCATGTTTTCGTATAATGCATTGGGTCATACAGGTTCTTTTACTTTTTACGCGCAAGATTATTTTGTGCACTGGGAAGAAGGTAATGGGATGAGTACAGGATCCACTCGGTGTGCCAGTGATCCAGGGGAGGTATGGGGTATTGTGAGGTTGGAGCCTTTTTTTCTGGAACTTGACGCAGTTCCAGTGGTAGAGAAACTTGAAGTCGCCAAAAAAGTGATTTTAAGTGCTCGGTTACCGGAGCCTTGGAAATTTATTACAGCTAGTGCATTTTCAGAAAAGAGAGAATCATGAATCGAAATTTTGCGTTGGAGTTTGTGCGTGTCACCGAGGCTGCAGCCTTAGCAAGTGCTCGTTGGATGGGGCGGGGTGATGAGAAAGCGGCTGATCATGCTGCGGTGGAAGCAATGCGTGGTATGCTCAATTCTATTGAATTTGAAGGACGTGTCGTCATTGGAGAGGGTGAGCGTGATCAAGCACCTATGCTTTATATTGGAGAGCAGGTAGGAGCAGGGGGGCCTCGTTTAGATCTGGCACTGGATCCTTTAGAGGGAACCACTGTTTGTGCTCGTGGGGGGAATCATTCTTTATCAGTGATAGCGATTGCTCAAGAGGGCCATTTTTTGCATGCACCTGATGTTTATATGGAAAAGATTGCGGTGGGTCCAGCGGCTCAGGGTTCCATTGATCTTCAGTTAAGTCCTACTGAGAATTTAAAATCGATTGCCCAAGCTTTGAAGTCGAAGGTGGAGTACCTCACCGTCGTGATCTTAGATCGACCGAGGCATGTTGATTTGATTGCGGAAGTGAGAGAAGCCGGAGCAAGGATTGCTTTGATTGAGGATGGGGATGTCACAGCAGCTATTGCTACTTGTAAACCGGGAAGTGGGGTTGATGTTTTAATGGGTATTGGTGGAGCTCCAGAAGGGGTTTTGGCAGCAGCAGCTTTAAGGTGTATGGGGGGGGATTTTCAAGGAAGACTCGTGTTTCACAAGGATGAAGAAAGAGCCAGAGCGCGCAAGATGGGTATCATTGATTTAAATTATATTTATAGCATTCATGAGCTTGCACGGGGTCATGTCCTTTTTTGTGCAACGGGAGTGACTCCAGGTTCTCTTCTGGACGGAGTGCGATTTTCTTCAGGAGGAGCTTCTACCCATTCTATGGTGATGCGTTCTGAAACGGGGACCATTCGCCATGTTCACGCAGAACATCATTTTGACCGAAAGCCCAGGTATGGCTGAGGTAAGGCATCAAGAAGTCTTAGAGGTATCTTCTGATGCCCTTTATTCAGTGATTATAGATTACGAAAAGTATCCGTTGTTTGTAGAAGGTTGTCATCAGGTAAAGATTGAAAGCCGTACTGCCCATGAGGCCCGTGTGGTGTACTATGTCAACCTTCTATCCTATAGTCTTATTTATACTTTAGACCATCAAGAAGAGCCTGAAAAACACCGTGTTTCTTGGAGTTTAATTGATAGTAATTTTTTAAAAAAAAATGAAGGTTTTTGGGAGTTAAAAAAGCTCAGTCAGTCTCAGTCAGAAGTCGTTTGTTTTATGGGAGTTGAGTTTAAAATACCCGTTCCTGGATTTATTCTGAAAAAGCTTGTAAAAAAAAATGTGCCACAAATGGTTCAAAGTTTTTGTAATCGATCTCAGATTCAGGCATGAAATTTGCTTCTTTTTGAAGGTGGGAGAAGCTATGAGCGATGAAAAACGAAAATACCAGTATTTAGGGTCCAATGTTTACCAGATAGGATCTGGGTCAAAAATACCTTCTTTTGCTGTACGCAAGCCCTCTGAAGATAAGCTTGGAAGATTGCTGATGACCGCTTTGAGGGAAAGTCGGACCCTTTCACAAGCGCTTCAGAGAAAATTTCATTTTGAAATTCAGCAACTTGAATCAGCTTTGAAGGTCTAGTGGGTTGAGTTGGCAGGGCATCTGTGTTGGAGCACGTTAGGCTCGTTAGGTGGCACAAAAAAGACATGGCTCTTGATTTTTTCACCGCAAGATTTTCCAAAGATGAGAAAAAAACTATGAAATCATCCATAGAACACTATGTCTCATGGTTTGTCGTATTGCACATACCAACTTAGAACTAAAAACTGATACTTTAAACAATCAATGAGGCAAATAAAGAATCTGTGGGATCATACAATTTTTTGAAAAGAATGCATTTCCTGTAAGTCGGGAAGTAGCATTAAGCTTAAATCATCTAAAAAAATCATTTCGATGAAATAGTGCGCGCATAAATAAATAAAATTAATTCTGAAGATCTAGATAGCTAGTAAAAGTGTGTATTTAATTTTAATTTCTCCGATTTTCGAGAGATAAATTTGAAATTTCAATCATAGAATTAACTTTTTAAGTATAGTATAATTCATCTACAATTGAATTATGAATTACTGTGTCAATAGCTTTCATCCTCTAAAGTCTTTTTGATTCATTTCTGACTCGTTACGACATCATTTGACTCATTGGTTTGATAAAATCAAAATGAATTAAGTGAAATCTTTTTCAGTATTTATTTATTAATACTATGCCTTTTCTGAATATTTAAGACGGTTTTAAGAAAGTGCGCGAGCTTTGTCATCAGCGATATTGTATGAAAGTTAACTATTTCAAAGTATTCATTTCTAGTTCTAACTTCTTAAGTGAATGATTTTTAGAAAGTGCGCGAACTCCATTAGTAGTTAGTTTATTGAATCTAAGATTTAAATGAATAAGATTAGGCATTGAAGCAATTGCAATGGCTCCTTCATCATCGATAGCATTTCGTGCAAGCGATAAATTTTTAATAGAATGAGCTTTAGAAAGTGATTTAACTCCTAAATTATTAATTTCATTTTCATCAAGTCTCAAATCAACAAGACGAGGTATTGAAGCGATTGCAAGAGCTCCTTTGTCACCAATTTTATTATTTTCTAGCGATAAGTGAGTAATCTTATGATTCCGAGAAATTGCAAGAGCTCCTTCGTAATTAATATTATTGTATGAAAGTTTCAAATCAGTAAGGTTTTTCATTGAAGCAATGTGACCAGCTCCAATGTTACCGATCTTATTTTGATCTAGTGATAAGTTGGTGATTTGACTCATTTGAGAAAGCTCTTCAGATGACTTATGGGTAATTTCATTGCTTGAAAGATCTAATTTGGTGATCGAACGGTTTTTAAAAAGAGGTAAAATTGAATTATCATTGAGTCTGTTTTCTGAAAGACCTAATTTGGTAATGCCAGTCATTTGAGAAATTTTTTCAATATGTCTACGTTTGATTCCGCAATCCCTTAAGTTCAATTCTTTAAGGTTAGGTAAAGAAATAATTTTATCAATTGCATCATCGGTCATTTTAATTTTTCTCAGGTCTAATTTTTCTAAGTTTTTAAATCTTTTTGCAATAGTGTCTATAAAATTTTTAGAAAATTCTATATCATAATCAGATCGATAAAGAGATAATTCCTTAACGGTTTCAGGAACTTCCTCTAGTTTCATGGGGTTGAAATTTGCATAATGAAGGTCCAATGTTTTGATATAAGCGTAGCATCCATTTTTTATGCTAGAAATAACATTATCAGAAAGATTTCTGTCGGAAAGATCTCTATCAGGAAAACTCAAAGGTTTTTCTGAGCAAAAACGAATTATGTTTTCTGGGATTTTACGACAAGACTGATTGATTTGAAATAATTTTTGAATAGATGAAGGGTGAAGCCATTCGTAGATAAAATCAATAATAATATCAAGGTGATGATTTCTAGGTCTTTTGATCTTCTGTGATGAATTGCAGTTAAATAATAATTCTGTGTCCTTGTTTGACTTCAGTTGATCGTTATTTTCAAAAGAACTAGATCGATTTTTGTGTGCTTGATTTTTTGATGAATCTAAATAACTTAGTTGAAATCCGAAATTAGAAAATGAATGACTTTTTTTTATGATGCTAAAAGGTTGATTTTCTTCTTTTTTTCCATCGTTTTTTTTAAAAATATTTTCTTCATTTTTTTTAGCGTTAAGAAAAACAAAGCATTCGCTAAAGAGGCAATTTTCAGAAAAAGAATTTATAAATAAAGACCAATGACTATTGTTTTCGTTTTTTAGTAATTTCGCATTCGAAATGCTGGTAATCAGTATAAATATTAAGCTAAAAACAAAATACATAAATACAAAAAATGCAAAAAGTGTGCTTTTAATAATTTTTTAAAAAAATTACACATGTACAATGATACATGTTCTTTTGTAAAAAAACCATAAAAAAATGGCATATCAATGAGCTGCTAGTGTTTTTAGAAAAAATCCAAGCCTACGAATTGTAGTTTTTGATTATCTGTTAAAGATTTTTATGAGAATAATTTTTTGTCATTAATACGAAGAGCGCTTGTTCTTGCAGATGCTGATCAATAGTTTTGCAAGTGATGTTATGCTGAGCAAGCTGAAACTAAACTAAAATTTCCTCTGGTTTCGCTTTTTTCAAACATGATCACTATTTATTAATTAATCTTTTTGTCGGCATGACTCGTGTTTATTGTTATTTTTTGGAGATTTCATTCAGTTAAACGTTGTTGTGTCTTTATTATTGATTCGTCGCAACTGTTTCCGGAACGCTTCAAAATAGAAGGTGACAAAGTCCAGCAGTAATGGACGCAGTTCAATTTAGACCTGTCTTTTAAGAGGCTTTAAGTTCTGATGACATTTGAATTTGCTTTTAATTTTATTGAGGATATGACTGTAGTTCAGGCTTCAAAGTACGTTATTTTCGTCATTCAAGCTGAAGTCGCTCAAAGACTTGGTTTCGATCAGTCAGACGCTTCCAAAATTGAAAAAGGCAATTGTGTGCCCGGTATGCGCAACAATAGCTGGTGGAATACCAGTTCCGGTCCTGAAAGGAGGGAATGGATAGACCAAAATCAAGGGTGCCCAAAGAAACTCAATCAAGCTGCCTGAGGAAGGAATAACGGTTTGAGAGATGAGGCATCTGAAGAAAGATGAAGTCAAATTTGTGGCCCAAACGGAAGTGAACCTCTGTAAGGCAGGCCTCTGGGGTCGAGTAGCGATGATTATGAAGGCCCAAAATCCTTTCCGTAACAGAAGCGCAAGT
>DAISZI010000108.1:0-5889 GCA_036824885.1 Oligoflexia bacterium | reverse complement strand
CCACCAAAAAAAGCATCAGAAGAAAGCAAAAGATGGCTGCCATGGATAATAGCTATCTGATGAAGATTTTGTTTGCTGATCCCCTGCCCAAGTCATATGCGTAACCCCTGCCTGTGATTTGATTGTTGGGAAGTTTTAGCTTTTTCAGTCCTTTAATGCGAGTGATTACAGACACGGCCGAGTCATCGATGTCCTAATTCTCTAAGGTTAAACTTTTTAAGTTGTTAAAATATCCAGTGTTCTCCAAAAACTGATGAACGCTGAGGGTGTTTCCGTGAAGGTCTTTGACTGCAAGTCAGTGATAATTTCTTGAGGCCTGCAGGTAGGTTTTTGAATAGCTTAGGATCTATGTTCGAATGTGAAATTTCTAATTTTTGAATCGATTTATGGTTTTTTTGAAGAAATGCTGGAAGCTCCGCATGAGTAAGTGTTGTTGCAAAAAGCCTGACTCGATCTGAGGAGGGAGTTTCAGCGCTATGGTCCATAGCACTAGCAAAAGGAGCGTAGGATAAAAAAACTCACTATTGCAACAATTCTCATGATGATCATCTCAATCTCACTACTTCAAAGAGATTTTTTAATCAACCCTTTTCCAAGATTTTTGCTATTTTACCGAGATGTAGATTGTAATTATTTATCTTAAGTATTTTTAGCTGATTTTTAAGTTTGGGATAAAATTTCAGGTTCACTCGTAATCTTGTGCAATAGTGGATGGTGACTTTTTGAGCCCTCTTATGCCATACTTACGACGATTTATGTGAAATGAGACTGGTTTAGTAAGCCTGCATGGTGAAAATCGATTCAAATCATGGGCATGTGCGTTCTTGATGAAGCCATCATTTTTTTGCGATGCGTTATCTGGGGGCTTTGTAGGCACTAAAAGGCACCAAGAAACTCAAAACTTAGGAAATCCCACAGCCATCTCCCCAAAGTTGACCCCTTCTTCTTTTTCATTATTGCGATTTTCTGGTTTGATTTTTTTATTTTTGACATTATCGAAGTTCATCTTGGTGGAATACCCTTCAAATGGGGTCTATCAGGTCTGATCAGGCTGGTTTAAATCCCAGAGAAAGGGGCCTTGCATTTGTCCTTTAAGTTGCGATGAGAGCGATAGTATTGGGGAAAGTTTACTGTTTTTTGGTCGGATTTTTCGGTACCGTTTGGACAAGTTTTTTTTAAGTAGAGGGTATCGTTGTGCTTCATCCATGGGAAGGCTTCGGTGCGCCGGTGTAGCGCTTGTTATTTTGTGAAAATGGGTATCCAGATGCTCAAGAAAGTGTGTGCTTTGTGGGAACTGCAGGTTCTGTAAAATTTTTCATACCGTATGAATCATTCGAGTTAATCTTAAGAAAGGGAAAAAGTTTTCAGTTCGATGAACTTAGGAAGAGTATATTAGTTGATTTTTGCTTAATTGCTGATGTTGGTCCGTAGTTTTTTTCTGAGATTTTCAGGATTTTCTATGTATTTGATCGCAGGTAAACTCAAAAAAAATCGTTAGTTCAATGGGGTGATTGTCGTGAACTAGGGGAGATTGAGTCGCTAGGGATGGTCTGATGCAGCTAAAACTCAAATGGAGCTCGCAGGAAAATCAGGGCGAGCTCTGGCTTGCTTTGTTTGTGGAGGTGGTTAAACTGAGGTTGTCTGTGTTAAAAGTTAAGCATTAGGTCTTTTTATGAGGCTTGAGATTTGGTGTCAGGTGGGCATCTGTGAGACGAGCGAGAGTTAACTATGAATTTGGGAATATTCGACAAATCCTCCCTGAAAAGTACGCTTGGGGAGGTTGCTTCAGAGTAGAAGGGTTTGTCAGCCGTGAAAAATCTTAAGCCAACGGAAGTTCCCATGGAAGGGGAGTTTTAGTGATTTTCTCTGAGTGTTAGTCTATCATATCCCTGGGCACTGATGGGGTTTTCATCTATGCAGATGTGTACATTGCTTGGCATTTGAAAAATGTATTCTAGCCCAAGATCCCCGATTTGATTATTTGTGAGATCCAAAAAACGAATTCCTCGTATTTGGGAAATTTGTGCTATTCCATTATTTCCGATTTGATTGCCAAAAAGAGCCAAGTCTTCTATGCCTATCATTTGGGCAATGAAAAATGCAGCATCATCTCCCAGATTATTGCAGCTCAGGCATAAAGAATGCATTCCTTGCATCCGAGAAATGTAAGATACGCCGACAGTTGTGATCTGAGTCTCAGTTAGTACTAGGTCTTTAACCTGCGACATTTGTGAAATCAAAAAAGCGGCGTCATCACTCAAAGTAACACCGGAAAGACTCAAGTGTTCAACTTTTTGCATCTGAGAAAGCTGAGCTATTCCAGCATTTCCGATTGGATTGCGGGCCAAATTTAAGGTAACAATATTGGGCATTCGAGAAATGCTTGAAGCACCCATATCTCCAATTTGATTGTCACTGAGATTTAAGTAGTATATTTCTTGCATATGAGAAATAGTGTTTGCGCCAGCATCTCCCAGCTGATTTCCACGAAGGTCACAAAAGTCAATTCCTTGGATTCGAGAAATACTCTCTAAGTCAGTAGGGCCAATCGCGTTATTTCTGAGAGTTAATGATTTCAAATTGAGAAGGTGTGCAATTTGATGGCATAAGTTAGTAATAATGCTGTTTTGTATGGTTCTGCCTTCGTTGATTTTCAGATTTTTCAGGCTTGTAGGAAGATTTTGTAAAACATCGGAATCAAGCTTGGATGATGAAAGATTAATTTCTTGGATGTTACTAAAATAACTTTTTTGCAAAATGTTAGCAAATGTTTCATTAGTGATCGTTTGATGATTGAGAAAAAGCTCGGAGGACATGTTTTCCCTGAGGTCTAATTCTTGAGCTCCCCGCATTTGAGCGATACTTGCAATTCCAGTTTTTTCTATTTTGTTTTTTCGAAGATTTAAAACGGTGAGTCCCTGCATCTCGGCAATTTTTTGGGCTCCATCGTCCCCGATGGTATTACCTTCTAGATCCAAGTGGGTCAATTCTCTCATTTGAGAGATGTAGTGCGTTGCTGCATCGTCTATAGCGTTATACTTAAGGCATAGCGCTCTCAATCTTTGTTGTATGGGAGAGAGCATGGCAAGTCCATGGGAGCTTATCTGATTTTCACTGAGATCTAAAGCCTGTAGCTTCTCCATGGTTGAAATATAACCGACTGCTTCATCCGTGAGTTGATTGTTCGAGAGTCTTAAGATTTTCAGCTCCGGTAGCTGAGTAATCCTAGACACTTCATCGGAAGTTATGTGATGATTCCGGATAGCGAGTATTTTTAAGTCTTTGAGATGTGCAATATTGCTTAAAAAAGCATTCATGGATAGAGGGTTGCCTTCAAGATCTTTGACTGAATCCACTATCAATTCCTGAAGACTTGCAGGAAGATGCGAGAATATTTCAGGATCTATTCTTGATTCTGAAACTCTTAATTTTTTCATGGTTTGCAAATGATCACTTTGAAGAATTTTTGAAAATTCTTCATTCGTGATGGTTGTTCCAGAAAAACTGAATACTTCATCAAGATTTGAAGCAACTTGCGGGGCTATGGTATCACGATGCATAGCAATAGTGGTTGAGGAACAGTATAAAAAAACCAGCATCCCAACAAAAGGTGTTTTTATCATATGGATGACGTACTCTAAAAAAAAAAAATTGTCAAACTTTTAGTTATTTTTTTACAAAAGTATTGTCTGATCTCAGAGTTCTGCTTATTTCTCGATTTTGAAAGAGTTAAATGTGCTATGTCGCTAAAATTGTTTTCTTGTGAGGCCTTTATTCTCACGAATGTTCCCTGGTACTTGGGAAAAGATCGTGAAATCGTTGGGTGATGTCAGGCTGAAATGCTCTAAAAATCATTTTTTTCGATTTATTTTTTGTCCATTGCTTAAAAAATTCATGGATTTTTTAGTCGTGGATTTTTTTAGTGCTCTAAGGATCGGCTCTTGAGAATGGGGTGAGCTAATCGATTTAAATCAAAAAAGTTTCTTATTTTTTTAAAAGGACACATGAGACTAGATAGGGGATGAAAGTGTTGATTTTTTCATTGACGATTCTTCTCTGAAAACGTAAGTTGGACGGCGTCCTGGCTGATGAGAACAGTTTTTTGTCGCGGGGTGGAGCAGCCCGGTAGCTCGTTGGGCTCATAACCCAAAGGTCACAGGTTCGAATCCTGTCCCCGCAACCAATTTTGAACCTCTGAGAAAATGCTCGATAGCGATATCTCAGGGGTTTTTTAGTTTCAGATAGGCGTATTGTCAAGATCTTGGATGCGGTTTTGTGGAGTGGTCGCTCAAAGGTTCATTGAGGGCTGATCTTCTTGTCTGAATTTTTTACGCATAAGAAGTAGTACAGGACTGTAAATGATCTTGGTAAAAGTTTAGAGGTGAAGCGTTGCAGTGAAGCTTTTGCGACCTTGCTGCGTTTTTGGGGTTTTTCAGGTAACGGGGAGATGGGTCACCTAAAAAATGATGACTTTAGAAGAAAAGAGACCATTACCGATGGGTGGAATCCTCTGAATAGAGGAATCGGGTTTTTCTCATGGTCTGGGTTGTTTTAGGTGTCAAAATACGGTCTCTAGATCCTCATAGGAAGCTTGCTCATCACCTCATGAAAAAAATCTGATAATCTCGCTTTTAAGAATATTTTTTGGCTCTGGGGATCCTCATTGCTATCAAAGAGCACGTTAGGCCGAAGATTCACATGCTCTATTCTGAGATTTTGGTGCTTGTTCTGGTAAGAGATTCTCGGTATCTGTAGCGAGATCAATCTCTAAGTCATTCTCTTTCTTAGTTGAAATACGACTGATTCGGATTCCAGCCTGAGTGTAGCATTTGATCCTTCTCGATAATGACTCACGAAAGACACCATCATAACTCCATAGATCCGACCATGTTCCAAGGCATCAGCAGATTTCATGAGAACCTCATACAGAAATATCCCTATAACTTTTACTAATACTTTATTTCTGCCTAAGCTCGACTCCTTAGGTCTATTGTTGTTTGTGGCTTCAGTTTACGATCCATCCAGCGATAACCGAAGCCACATACAACAACGACCAAAAAAAGAAGAACTCTAATGAGAAGTTATAACTACTATGATCGCACTGAATTTACACAAAAGCCGCTACGATCAAAGTTGCCAAATCTGAATGCCAGATTTCAAGATTTTACTCAAATTAAAAATCACAAAATCTCACTTCTAAAAATTCTTTAAATTTATAAAATTAAAAATTAAACTAATTTTTGGACTTTGTAGAGAAACTCAATCTCATGATTTATAGACCGCGGCTTCACTATGCTTGATTTTTACAAGGAAACTTTTTAAAACGCTGATGGTATTTTATCGTTTTTTTGAAGGTTTTTCGGACTAGTGCGTTGATCAGCATGGGTATGTTCTTGAATGGGTCTTGGGGTTGTAACCCACTTTTGACCTTTGAAGCGTGTACCGTTGTTGATATTTGACTGTTCGGGGTCTCTTAAAGCTAAACAGGGTATAGCGCTTGTTATGGATAGGATGATTTTCGATCTTTTCAAGATCGTAAACCAGACTCCGATTGAGATTGAATCCTGGTAAGTCTCTTCAGAAAGCCTTGAGGGAAGTTCAAGGGCTTGATCTGCTGTCAAAGACGCGCTTGAGCGAATGAATATCGACTGAGTCTTTTTTGGGTTCTCCCGCAAGGGAGTTCTTAAGAGGAATTCAAGCTGTCCAAGGCTTAGTTTTGTAGTAGACTTGCGCTTGTGGGTGCTATATTCAACTCATTGGCTATTTTTTCCTGATACAGAAGCATTTTTTGACCTAAGCATTATAAAAATAAAATTCAGGTGTTACTGTTGCGGGTAAAGTTTTTGACTACTGTGTAGTGTTCATCCATTTTGAAGGGTTTCTTAGTAC
>DAISZI010000107.1:0-5900 GCA_036824885.1 Oligoflexia bacterium | reverse complement strand
AAGATGGAATGAGGGCCAATTCACCGTAAGAGCTTGCTAGATAAATACCGTATTTATTGATGTTCACGATATAAAAATTCTTAGGCCCTAAGGGTTCGCCTTCTTTGACCGGCCACGCGTAATCTGAAAGTGTTTTACCATTAAATCCCATGTCTATATTCATGTACTCTCGAATACCCGCCTGGGATAAACCAATGGAAGCGCCGTTGTTATTCGATTCAAAATCTTTATTGGTGCGGTGCTTAGTAATCGAGTCGCAATTTTGATTTGTATTTTTAGTGACTTCACCCATGAAATAGCATGCGGCCTTAGCTAATTCTTGTGTTTTGTAAGGTCCGTATTCCACGATGAAGATTGGCTTGCTGTTATCTGTTTGTTTTCTGATTGAAACAGAGCGATTGATAAAGTCTGAATAATTAAAGAGAAAGTCTTTAGCCTGTTGTTTTGCTTCTTTTTCAGAAAAAGCAGCGCTTAAGTCAAAAAAGAAACCGTTATGATCACCCTGAGCGTTTGATGTAATGATAGGAATAGCTTGATTTCGAGCTGTGTATTCGTCACTTCTTTTGTCAAAAATACTGACCACACGATAATATCTTGCATCTTTTAAAGCCCTTAAATCATCCGGTCTTGAGTAGACGGAATAATTAGCACTATCAAGCGTGCCATATTGAGGCGAATGTTTTAATCCTTTTGCAAAAGGATCCTGCAATGCATTATCTGCATGGGCAAGGCTTATTACCGATATAAGAAAGTAACCGGCTAAAGCTAAGAAACATTGAAATGACTTAAATGGATTCATATTTAAAGTTTACTGATTAATAAAAGGTATATCAAATACAACTTTCATTTCAACATCGGACTGCTGAGGTTGAATCACAATCTGTTCTAGAGGAATACTAACAGAGGGGATTAACCTTGTTAACGTATTTCGTGCCAATTGATAGCTCGCATATTTACCTTTAATAATTAAAGTAAACGAGAGGTAGTTAAGTTTTGACCCATCATTTCTGTTATTTTGAAATGCTGAAGAAATATTATTCGTGATATTTAAATTACCCGGTACCTTTTTCATCAAATTATTAATGATTGGCTTATTTTTAATTTGATCGATCAGCGAGGTGCCATTGGATGCAATCTTATTAGCTGTATTATTGGCCTCATCCTTAATAAATACATTTTTTTCAAGTGCTGGTTTTTCAATATCAATATTTTCACTATTCACATTACTGGGTTTGGCTTGAAATTTAATTTCTTGCTTGATGATGCTGAGTCCGCTTTGCTCAAATAACCTAATCGCCTCATCCAAAAAGCCTTGAGCTTTTGATTTATTAGGATATTTTGCGCCTAAGGTATTAAATTGCTCATGACTCTCTCGATTGAGCTTTGTGATATCAGCTAATCTTTTTTGAAGTTTTGAATTTTCTTCCTTTAATTCGTTAAAAGTTAAAGTCTCTGATGCACTCTTATTTTGTTGAGCGCTATGCGCACCGCCTCTTAAAATAAGGCCTAAGCTTAGAGCAATCAAAATAAAGGTAATCACAAACCACATCACAGCCTTTTGGCCAGACGCTAAATACTCGTAGGTATTGATACTAAACGTGTGACTTTTTGTCATCACAAAGTCAGCGCTCGCTGTTACGTCTTCTTTGGGCATACTTGATTTCGGCTTTGTGTCATCAAAGATGTCTCCTAATTTTTCTTCACTCAATATCTCATCTAAAAGGGCTTGGGCTTCTTTTGATAACGGTAATTTATTTTTACTCTGCGCCATTATTTTGATCCTATCGAGCCTGTGATCTCAAAATAATCAAGCGCTGCATCATTTCTTTTAAAGACATCAATTTTGATATCTTTGAATGTATTGATGGCAAGCATCTTTCTATAAAAACGATTAATTTCAGAGACTGATCTTCCGTTACCATAAATAGCAAAACTCTTTTCTTTAATAAGAAGCTGCTCTAATTCAAGGTCCTCGGGTAATTCCTTATTAATTAATCGATACACCTCATCATTTAAAATACCTTGCAAGCTCGCATTGAGTAATTGTGTTTGTGATTTATATGTATTGGTATCTTTTTGTAGTTCAGCTACTTTTAAGCGGTTTAATTTCAGATCAGAAACTAATGATCGATATTCATTTGAGGGGTTATTTAAATCAATCAATGTACTTTTGCTATAAAGCCCATATAAAAATTGAATTCCAATCACGACCGTTAACACTAAAGTTATTTTCTTTAATGTGTCCACATAATCAAAATTCATTTGTATGAATTGAGACTGCGGATGCAAATCAAGCTGTGAACTTCGAATGATTGAGTTCAATGTTCGAATGTTCTTTAACTTATAAGCCCCGATATTAGGAGCTAAGCCTGAAGAACTTGAAATTTTTGATACTTTAGGTAGATTTCTTTCAAGTAACGTTTTATCTAACTCACCTTTATCAAGGTGCACACATTCAAATTGGTGTTTAAGCGATCGTAAGTTAGCTAATTTAAAATTCTTATGAATAAGATCAAAAATGATATCTTCTTTCTCATAATCAGAGATCAAGAAAATCGTTCTTAAGTTGGATGTTTGAATCTCATCTTTTAGAAAGGTAAATGCTTGTTTTAAATTGCCTGAAATTCTTGTTGCCACTTCATCCCAAAATTCGTTTTGCGTTTCTTCTTTTTTAGGAATCTCATTCAGCAGCGTTTCATCTAAGTCAGAGATATCCACTTTAGCAATGGTGAGCTCATGAAGTCCTACATAGATTAACTTATTATTATTTGGACTTAAATGAAAGACACAAAAGGGTCTATTCTTTTCAGCTTCAGAAAGTGAAGTGTAAACAGCCTGAATAATCGATTGCGATTCTGGAACAAATCTTGTGGGATATAAATTACCGTTGAGTACCATGGAGGTGTAATCATCAATAATTTTTTTAGATGTCGCTGAATAGAGCAACACTGATTCATTATCAGGTTTTTTTGTATAAAGATAATTCGCTCTAATTTCAGCATCTTTATAATCCACTAAATCATCATCAAACTCTTTCCAAAATTCGTAAGGTTCTTTGATTAAAGTTTGATACTCACTCCTTTCATTTCTCTTACTTAAATCTAAAGGAATCTCTATCGTTTTTACATTTGAAATGGCTTGTGGGAAGACCACGGTGACAGTATTGCCTTCTAATTGATAAAGCTTTGCAAGTCTTTGTAAATGATCACTTAAAAGATCTATATCTTGGCCAATATGGTTTGGATCTATTTTTTTAGAGAGTTTCCAGCGAATAAAACTTGTCTGAATACGATTCTTAGTGCGCGCATATGACAATGTAATTAAGAATTCTTCTGGGAGGATTCTTAATATAATGCCTTTTTGCACTGAAGTTTTTTTTGTATTCTCTGACATGGCTTAAATTAATTGAGTAGCGCTTTCTTTTTTCTATCGTATTGAGCTTTTGTAATATATTTTTTTGAATAAAGCTCTTCAAGTGCATCAAAAACTGAAATCTCTTCCTGAACCTTTTCTTCTTTTTCCTCATGGTCTAAATTTAAATCAATGCCTTTTACAGCAGCCTTAAATTCATCTGTGATAATGGTTTGATTCAATGATTTTTTTGCAGGCTTCATAAGCAAGTAAATGAGCGCAACATCCATTATTCCGAATAGTGTGATAAAAAAATAAGCATGCTTATTTATAAATGCAAATGCGTTCGTAAACACCATCTCAATAATTTACTTGCTTGATAATTTTATTGCTGTTGAGATTCGTAATCACAGTAGGTTTGATGAATACTAATAGTTCACTTCCTGAATTTCCTGCAAGCTGACGTCCGTTGAACCATGACGTAATGGTACTGAGTGGGCCTAAGTTTGTCGTACCTGGCAAGCCATCAATTTCTTTTTCATTATCTTCTTTTTTCAAACCTGCCATGACGATTATTTGACCTGGCTGTGCAACAAGCTTAGCAGCAATAGCATTCTCGGTAGTATTACTTGTCAGACTTGAACTTGCTAGTTGTGTTTCTGAATAATCAAAATCTAGCTCTATATTGTCATTATGTTTATTGATGTTGGCTGTAATTTTCATATTTAAAGGAGCTTTAAGTTCGCCAACTGTTTGTGCATTTCCAGTGGTTCCAACCGATGACACAACACCAGCAGTTGTTAAATAGTCTCTATTTGTGATTGTT
The DNA here is from genome assembly GCA_036824885.1 of Oligoflexia bacterium. Lineage (GTDB taxonomy): Bacteria > Bdellovibrionota > UBA1018 > UBA1018 > UBA1018 > DAISZI01. Next base: position 1,723 of record DAISZI010000107.1, on the reverse strand, counting down.
TTGCTTACGGACCCTGTGCCCCCATCCTTAATTAATATCATAGGGTTCGATATTCTGCGACCAACGGAGTTGGTTTCAAGCGCACTAATAAGCGTTTGAATATTAAATGTTTTAGAATTGATTGTAGAAAAACTTATGGCGCCTGAAGCCCCGTCAAGATTTATGGGGGATAAAGCACCACCACCATGGAAATTTTTGGCAATAGCCGTTTTGAGTTCGCTTTGCCAGTTGTTGCTCACTTCTAAAATATAAATTTCAAGAAGCGCTTGTTTTACTGGTTTGTCTTGATCATTGATAAATCGAGCAGCTAATTGAGTTTCTACAACCGTGCCAGCTATTAAGATGCCTGTCGAGTCTTTGTTGATTGTCACGCAACCTGTTAATTCAGGAGATACAAAACTTGGATCTGACTGTGTGATGAGCTTGTCAGTTTGATTATCTGTCGGTTTTGGTGCAGCTGGATTTATTGAGGCCTGAAGATTATTGTTATTAATATTATTTGGGTTATTAGAATTAAGATTTGGAGGGCTTATAGCGTTATTCATAACTGAATTAGCATTAATATTGTTAGCCGTTAAATTGCCATTTGAAATTGTATTAGTGTTAGTTTTAGTTGATGGTAGATTCGCAGAAGCATTGGCTTTGTTTGTAAGAGTATTATCTGTAATATTATTCGTAATATTTTGGACTGAGCTTCCAAGAATATTTTTTCCATTGATATCTTTTCTCGGCGCACATTTTTCTCTAAAAACAGAATAATTAGTTAATAATTTTTCCATGTTTTCAGGGGTATCGTTGTATACACTAAATTTCTCAATGACCTTTTCTGTGCCATTTTTTAAATCAGGATTAAATGTAGCTATAGTTTTAGCTGTATCTTTTGGAGCTGATTCTGAAAAGGCTATAATTGATTTTCTAAGGTCGCTTAAGTCTGCATTTTTCTTTTTATAAATTTGCTCTTGATTGATTTGATACAAGAGATTTCTTACAAAGACTTGAGCGGACTTTGATTCAACCTCATTCATGTAGCTGCTTATTTCTTCTTCCGATAGCTCGTCATTTTTTTTACTGATTTTTGCGATGATTTCATTGATCTTTTGACTGTCATTCGCAACAGCGAATGTGTCTTTGATTTTGTCAGCACTTAATTTAATGTTTCCTGAAACATTCTCATTAGAGAATACAATCGTTTTCATGTCAGGTTTGAAGGAAAGTTTTAACTTAAAGTCACTCGCAATCTTTTCCATGATTTCAAGAAGGCTACCGCTATATTGCCCTCTTAAGTAGCCCTTTTCTTTTATGGCATCCTCTTCTGTAAAGTGGGCGATTAAATCTGCTCTTTTTGATAATTCAGTAAGACCTGAAATGATTGGCTGATTATTAAATGTCACGGAAGTTTGTTCTGACAATCTCTTATATGTCTTTAAATCTTTTTTATACTGTTCTAAACGCTTGCTGATTTTAAAGTTGCTGCTTGATTGGTCATCAAGACTAAGCAGGTAATTATTTTCTTCTTCTTTGAGCTGTTTAATAATGTCTGAAGATAAGTTAGCTTTTGATTCAACCAAGTACTCGAGGAAATCAAAGTTTTTTAAACTCGTAGGTCCATAGGTAAATTGAACGAGTGTGCGAGCCGGTGCCGGAGGAAGTTGCGTATTACTAAAGTCTTCTGTGATCTTATCTGATCGATTAATAAAATCTTCAATCGCCTCTTTTTTAGATA
>DAISZI010000362.1:0-1449 GCA_036824885.1 Oligoflexia bacterium | reverse complement strand
TTTAATTATTTTTAATGTTACTTCTGTTCATTTGTACAACTTAATGAGCGGATACGAAAATTTGGCAGACATGTTATAGAAGAGGTCCTTTTTGAGAAAGTAAGACAAATAAAAACCATAAAAATTTAATTTTTTTTAATTTTTGATTTTTATGTTTTTGGTGCGGAATGCGGGATCAAACTGAAATAAGCAAGAAAACTTAAGTTGCACAATATTACTGCAACCCTCTTTTCAGCGTGCGGTTGGGTAAAATGCCTGCTTCTTGCAAAGTCTTAGCGGCCCTTTCACTTCGTGTGCGCAACCAAATCTCATACGTACGAAGCAAATCCTGCTCATTGCGATGAGCTGTCATTTCACTTACTTCAGCTAAAACATCGACGAAAGAGCTAAAACCCTCTGCAAGTTCCTCATAAAGCTCTCTGAGGTTCTCTTCCTCAGCATGCGCAGAAACCTGACGATAAGCGTTTTTTCCCATATCAATATAATAATCTACATCCACCAATTTGCGATTCAGACTATCCTGAAAAAATCCAGCCACGTACAACGAGACATCCCCTAAATGCCTAAAAGCAGCATTACGTGACTTCACATCTGTTTTTTCTAAAGCCTGCCTGAGCATCCCCACCAAAGAAGCATCTCCCTCGGGTGAAGGTGTATAAAGATTCTCCGCCAACATAAACTGATGCAATAAATTGACTAAGTAAAATTCTACCTGAGGCTCACACTTTCGTTTTCCTAAAGCCTCCATCACAAGCTCACGAAAAAAATCCTCAGCCTGCAACACCAACGTAAGACCAGCACGATTTTGAACCATTCCCCTACCCCCTAATCCAAAAGCCTCCCTGAAGACACCTGAACCTCGGAGCAACCCTTATGGTAACTCGATCTAGAATTCTGTCAATGAAGAGGAATTGTCATACATTAACCCACGACGCTGATCACCTGGGGAGAAGCTACCAAGTACTTTTGACAAAATGCCTGCACTTGCTTCGCCTTCACTTGCTCAAGTTTTTGACGGACCCGAGCTTCTGTTAAACTTTCCAAGCCATAAAGTGCCTCTAACCCGTGGTGAGAAGCTAAGGAGGCATCCCCTTGCAGGTCCATGGCACGCCTACCCATGAAAAACTCGCGCGCTCTTGCCATCTCCTTCTGACCAGGACCTTTCTCAGCTAATCTCTCTAAAACCTCACGGATGCCCTGAAGCGCTTCTTCTTTTTTTTGAGGAGCACAAGCTAAATAGGTTCCCACATACCCACGCTCAAGACCCTCAAAGCTGATCGGAGCAACAGTATACGCGAGACTTTTTTTCTCACGAAGCTCGATAAAAAGCCGTCCGCTTTGTCCCCCTAAAAGCGTCTGAAGAAGCCTTAACACATACCGCTCCTGCGATTGAATGGACATTCCGAGCCCTCCCACTAAAATATGGCATTGCTCTCGACCCAAAGAACG
>DAISZI010000106.1:0-5996 GCA_036824885.1 Oligoflexia bacterium | reverse complement strand
TCGTCGCTCAGGGGTAGCTACGTCCTGAATTCGTAATTACTTACTAGGCAAGATTCCAGCTGTTTAGCTGTTTTATGTTTTTTAAAATAGATAATAAAAAACGCAAGAAATAGCTTTTTTTTATTTATAAAAGAGCCCTTTTTCATTCTTCGTCAGTTTCTCTCGTGGATGTTATTGTCATGTTAAAAAGATAATTTAGATACTCAAGAATATGGCAACGCCTTCGAACGTCCAAAAAAATTCTCTTCTAGAAAAAAAGCAATGGTTCCTGTGTTAAATCATCTAGACAGAAATCAATTAAAACGATTTTTTCTCTATGGACGTAGAGCTAAGGGAGTGACCCATTTCAAAGACTTCAAGCGTAGATGGATTCTATCACGGACTGGTAATGGTCTTCGATCACCTTGCGTTTTAATTTGAGTGTAGGTGTAATTTCTCCTGCTTCGATAGAAAATTCTTTGGCTAAAACGACAAATTTTTTAATTTGCTCAAAGCTGCTTAAACTTGCATTGAGTTTGTTGATATGCATTTGGATGGGACGAAGGACGTCAGCAACGGTGATGATGGGATCACTGGGTTGGGGGATGTTTTGGAGTCCTGTGGAACTTAAGGTGAGTAAGGCTGATAAGTGTTTGCGACCGTCTCCGATAACACAAGCTTGGCTTACCATGGGGCATTGCTTGATTTCTTCTTCAAGCGCTATCGGAGCTACCATTTTTCCGCCTGAAGTTTTTAAAATTTCTTTTTTACGTCCTACGATACGAAGAGAGCCTTGTGTATCAAAAACGCCTAAATCGCCCGTGTGAAGCCAGTTATCTTGAAGGACTTTTGATGTTGCTTCTGGGTCTTTGAGGTAGCCTTTAAAAACATGCACCCCTCGGGTGAGGATTTCTCCGTCTTCTGCTAGTTTCACTTCTAATCCTGGGACAGGGCGTCCGACGACATTACCTGTATTCTCTCCTGGTTTGGTCATACAAATGATGCCTGTAGATTCTGTTTGACCAAAGTCTTCTGTGATCGCTAATCCTAAGCCTTGAAACCAGTGTTTTACGCTAGGTGCTAAAGGAGCGGCTCCTGATACGAGTAAAGTGGCTTTTTGAAGACCAAGCGCGCGTTTAATCGGGTTTAAGACGAGTTTTTGGGCTAATTGGTACCTGATCCACTCTGCCCAGGTTAATTTTTTTGTGAAAAGCGCTTGATTTCTGAGTTGGAAGCCCACCGCTAACCCCCATAGTATCAATTTTTTCACTATTCCTTTTTTTTGAGCGGTCTTACTGAGGACCGCTTCCATCATTTTTTCCCAAATGCGAGGGACGCAGAGTAGTAGGGTGGGTTGGATTTCAGGAAGCTCTGAGGAGATCTGTTCAAAACTTGAGCAAAAATAAACAGTATGCTTCAATAAAATACCTGCGCCTAAATTATGGATTGTTTCTGCGACATGGCAAAGAGGGAGAAACGAAAAAATACGCCCCTGGTCTTTTTGTTGTTGAGGAACTTTGAGTTCCCAAAATTGAATACCTAATTGGATGGTAGCTATAAAATTGTCATGGGAGAGCAGGGCTCCTTTGGGTTTGCCTGTGGTACCTGAGGTGTAAATGATGAAGGCGGGAGCATGAGGGTCGAGATTTTCCAGGTACTGCTCGTAGGATCTTCCTTGAGAGGCAAGCATTTGTCCCTGCTGGCAGGCATCTTCGTAAGAGATCCCCTGGGGTGGAAGGGGGCCTTGAGGGTCTAATACCAAAATGAGCTTGAGCCGATTCAGGTGCTTTGCTCCTTCCGGGGTCGCTTGGATTTTTTTCAGGTAATTTTGATTTTGAATGACTAAAAAACGGCTTTCTGTGTGGTCTAAGACAAAGCTCACATCTTTCGGAGACGCATTCGGATAGATCCCTGCAGTTTTTGCTCCGAGGAGTAAAGCACCTAAGTCTGTATGCACCCAGGCAGGACTATTATACGAAAAAAGGGTCAAAATATCCTTCGAAGTCATTCCCTGAGATTCTAAGAACAGAGCAATCCAGTGAACCCGTTCACAGAATGCTTTGACGGTAATAGGTCTCCAAACCCCCTGAGATTTAAAAGACTGAGCAATCCAGTCAGGTTGTTCTTTTTCCCAGTTTTTTAACTGGTGCAAAAAAGTGGTCATCACGCCTCCTTATACGAGTTTATCATGTGAATTGCTATTGAATAGAGGGAAGAGAAAAACCCGGTAATCGCAGTTTTCAAATCGGTGTATTCATGGTATTGGTCGCGGATGGGAAAAAAACTCAGTGTGAAACACCGTAAAAGAAATCTTGATCAACGAGCGTCCGCACCTGCACCTCATAAAGTTGCTGTGCGTCGTAGTAAGCGTGCTTTAAAAAAGAAAGCTTACCCTATGCATTAGTTTTCGGACAAAGGGTAGCTTCAAGGAAAAAAGAACGCTTTTCGTCAATATTTTGCCGAAGGCGCTACTTTTAAAAAGCGTCCTTCAGGGTTGTTTTCTTCTGCAAAGCGAAGGGTCCAGTCCGTTTGAAACAAGACTATGTCACATCCATCTCGATCTAAAACGATCTGTGTGTCTGTTCTGCCTTCGAAGCGTTCGAGATTGACATTTTCTACCCAGCGAGCATGAGCGTAGGCTAATGGTTGGATCTTTGCTTCGACATTGTACTCTGTTTTGAGTCGATGAAGCAGGACCTCAAATTGTAATCCTCCTACTGCTCCTAAGTAGGGAGCTTTGTCGCCTAAGCCTTTTTGCTGATAAAGTTGAATAACACCTTCTTCTGCAAGCTGATCGAGTCCTTTTTTTAAGGCTTTGCGTTTCATGGGGTCTAAGATCTGAATGCTTGCAAAGTGTTCCGGAGAAAACCGCGTGACGGCTTCGTACTCAATGCCCTTGCCCTGGCACAAGGTATCTCCAATGCGCAAGGTTGCATTGGTATCGAGTAGTCCCACAATATCTCCTGGCCAAGCTTCTTCTAAAAGAATGCGTTTTTGTGCAAAAAGCTCTAAGGGTTTAGAAAGTTTGAGGGTTTTGCCTGAGCGAGGATGCAATACTTCGATATTTCTTAAAAAATGCCCTGAGCACACCCTTAAAAAAGCGACTCGATCTCGATGAGAAGGGTCGATATTCGCTTGAATTTTAAAAATAAAACCTGAGAACCGGGAATCGGTAGGCTCGATCGTTCCTTGAGAAGTTTTTCTAGCAGAAGGAGGAGGAGCCATAGGGATGAGTTTTTCTAAAAATTTTTGAACGCCAAAGTTATTCATAGCGCTTCCAAAAAAAATAGGAGTGAGTTTTCCTTCTAAGACTTCCGAATGGACGTAAGCGTCCCCCGCTTGTTCTAAGAGTTCGAGTTCCATTTTCAATTTTTGGTGAAGCTCTTGGACTTGCTCAGGATGGTCTTCTGCTCGATGCATCCAAGTGAGCACCCGAGGATCATCGATGCCTGTCACTTTTTGAGCAGCAATCTGCCCTTTCGCATTCGCTTCTTCTTGTCTTTGAAAAAGCAAGAGCTCATGATCGATGCGATCGTAAATACCCCGAAATTGATCTCCTAACCCTACCGGCCAATTCGTTGCAAATGATCGAATACTCAGTATTTTTTCAAGTTCATCAATTAAATCGAAGGGATTACGACTGGGGCGATCTAGTTTATTGATGAAGGTAAAAATGGGTAGGGATCTATTGCGGCAGACTTCAAAGAGCTTGCGTGTTTGAGGTTCTACTCCTTTGGCTGCGTCAATAAGCATGACAGCTGCGTCTGCTGCATTTAAAGTGCGGTAGGTATCTTCTGAGAAATCCTCGTGCCCTGGGGTATCCAATAAATTGATTTGAGTTCCCTGGTACTCAAAAGGAAGGACGCTTGAGCTGATGGAGATACCTCGTTGTTTCTCGATTTCCATCCAATCGGAGGTGGCATGGCGTTGGTTGGCTTTAGCCCGTACTGCTCCCGCCAGATGGATGGCTCCTCCATAAAGGAGGAGTTTTTCCGTGAGGGTAGTTTTTCCCGCGTCTGGATGAGAAATGATTGCAAAAGTTCGTCTTCGGGCCACTTGCTTTTGCAGAAAAGCTTCGTCTGCCATAATCTCCTCTTGTGAAAATTGGCTTGCGCTTAAATGCGTCCTTTAGATATTGACTATCAGTGTGACTTTTACCATGAAATTTTTAAATTTATGAAAAAACATCCGCATTTAATTCAACAAGCAGATGAGCTAGCTCAGATTGCAGCTCAGCTATCTTCAGAGACAATGATTGCAGTAGATACTGAGTTCATTCGGGAATCTACTTTTTTCCCTGGCATCCAGCTATTGCAGATTGCAACTGACACAGAATCGTGGTTATTTGATGCCTGTTTTTTTAAGCAAAAGGATCCTGCAGGGATTCGTCCTTTATTGGATATTTTTGAAAATCCTAACATTCTCAAAATATTTCATGCAGCTCAAGGGGATCAGGAGTGCTTGTACACTAATTTTCAGGCGATTGCCTCTCCTTCTTTGGACACAGCGGTTGCTGCTTCTTTATGTGGGTATGGGGATAGTATCGGGCTTGCTTCTCTTTTACAAAAAACCCTGGCAGTCCATCTGAACAAAGGACATGCCCGAACGGATTGGTCGCTGCGACCCTTGCCTGAACAGCTGCTTGATTATGCGCATGCGGATGTGGTGTATTTAGTCAAGCTTGCTTCCTGCTTACTCAATGAGTTAGACCAGTTAGGGAGAAAACTCTGGGCATTGCGTCTTTCAGGTCTTTCGGAGAATCCTCGGTTATACCAGATGGATGTGGAGGGGATTACTCAGCGCCTGCTTGCATCCAAAAAGCACAAGGAGCAACTTTATCCGGTGCTTTTTGAGTTAGTGCATTGGCGAGAGCATCGGGTGAGAGCTTTAGATGTTCCTCGCAAGTGGATTGCGGAAGATCGTGTCCTTTTAGATCTTGCTGAATCTAGACCTCAAACACTCAGGCATCTTGAGGCTTTTCGGGGTCTGAAAAAAGGGGAGCTCAAAAAAAGCGGTGAGCATATTTTGCAAGCCATTCAAAAAGGACTGCGATCGTCTCTTCCTGTGGAGCTGAGTCGTTCTCAAGTCACCTCTCCTACCCCAGAAGAAAGTAAGATGATGGATCTTTTGCGTTACTACATGGGTTTTTTAGCAGAAAAGCATCAGATTGCAGCCAAACATCTTTTTCAAGCCTCAAGCCTCTTATCTCTGATTCGTTCTGATATTCAGAAGGAAGAAGAACTGGTGCAACTTGGCATTCTTACGGCAGATGCGGCTCGTTTGGTAGGAAAAGAACTCATGGCGATGCTTCGTGGTGAGGTGGCACTTGGTATCGGTGGGAGGGCAGTGCGGGTGATGTACCGTGATGAATTCGATGGCTTAACCTAGGCTTGCTTAGGTCTTGTACGTGCAGGATGAGTAAAAAAAAGTCCCCTTCCCCCTGTCCTCAGTGGAAGCTTCCTAAAATTCAAGACTGAGGTTTAATTTTTTTTGAAAATACTCCTTGAGCAACCCGAGGAGTTCTAAGTCTTGTTTGGTGTCCAACCATGTCCCCTCTTCGGTGAGACGAAAGTGGTAGGCCCGACCTTCTGAGGCCATAGCAAGCCAAAGCTCCTGCAATGAGGGCTGTGCGCTTAAAATAGAGCGCATTTTTTGTTGGATCACGAGCGTCAGTCCCCCCGAGGAGCGTTCGCACTCTAAGACATCCGCATCTACCTTTTCTAAAGCGGTTTCAATGCGGTTAAACGTTGCTTCCAGCTGTTTTTGGTATGCCTCTACTGTTATCATGGCTTCACACTACCACAGTTTAAGCTTGCGAGTGTTTATTTTAAAGACACTTGTTGAAGGTTTCTCCTTTTTTTTTCTGTTTTTCAGAACTTTTGAATCGATGGTAAGAGGCATAGAAATTGCTCAAGGCGTTATGTCTGTTGGAGCTTCATCTAACAGATGCACGTTTTAGTTCGTGCTTGAACTCAAGGAATGGGAGTTTTTTTATGAGAAAAAGAGAAATGATGCTG
>DAISZI010000361.1:0-1455 GCA_036824885.1 Oligoflexia bacterium | reverse complement strand
CACCTACACACCCAACCAGTCAACTTTTTCCAATAGCTCCCTGAACCTATTTCTTTCATTGGAGCTCCATGCAATGCTCGGTAGTTTGATGCATAGGAATTACTTCAGCCTGAGGAACCAGATCAACTCATTGGGTCGTTGCGTAATTCTGATCTACAGATTCATTCACCGAAACTACCTCAACTACTTGATTCTGAGGATTCATTTCAAGCTGCTGATTCGACAAGTCATCCTGCTCCAATCTGACAACATCATCTTCCGCAGCACAAATTCCAAACTCATTGGTCATTGTAAGACAAATGACAAATGCATAAATTATTTTCTTCATTTAAACCTCCATTTAAAAAAAAATCTCATCATCAAGATCAAAGAAGTGATGCTCGGACAACAACTCATCCTCAGAATATGTGAGTTCCCAAGTTTTCAAAACAAACGAGGAAAAAATAAATTTGAAGTCATGTAAAACCATAAAGCTTATTCAAAAAAATTTACAATGAAACCGATCCTACTCATTCAATTCCGTTTCATTTCTCGAATATCTTCAACCACCTTCATGAGTTGATGTCCAGGCTCTCCGTAATCCACTCGAAGGATATCCACTATTTCAGTTAGTTGAGTTAAAATTAATCGTGATCTACGCAACCAACTACTAGATTTCCTCCAATGGCTTCATGCTCTTGAACTATTTCTTCCATTCGAGCATCTACGAAATCATGAATGGTTTGAGACATAGGAATTGATTGAGCTTGAGAAGGCACCTCAACCCTTTTGCCCCGTACATAATCCTGACCTAGCTGATTCACTGAAATTGCTTCAAGCACCTGAGTCTGAGAACCTACCTCAACCTGATGATTCGGCAAATCATCTTGCTGCAATCCGACAATACCATCCCTCGCCGCACAAACTGCGAACTCGATGCTCGTTGTAAGACAAATAACAAATATACAAATAATGCTCTTCATTTAAACCCCTATTGAACTAAAAAAGATGAAATCATCCTTTTCTTCAACAGAACAAAACCCAACGTCACACAGTAACCATATAGCTTCTTGCACGATGCATGTAGAGTGATACCGATGATGATTAGACAACACGCTTCTCATATCACAAAAAAATCTAAAATCAAATCTCTCTGGAAATGAATTCTACAGATTCTAAGCCCATACTTCTTAAAAACCAATTTGACTCTAAGCCCCTTCTTCACGCGCATGACGTTCAGTTTTTTGATCATCTTCCTACCCTAAAAACTTTTTAGCTATATTAACAACAAAATCAAAATTTTCCCCCGGTTTGTAATCATTCGCACTTGCGTGCCTCAGTTTGGGCATCCTGCCAATTTCTTGGTGTACTTGAGAAAGAGTCGTAGCTTCCGTGTCACCTCCCCATCACTTCCTAATCTCCCACCAGCGTCTTTAGCTTTTTGATAAAATTCATCAATTTAACCATAAAGTGACT
>DAISZI010000105.1:0-6016 GCA_036824885.1 Oligoflexia bacterium | reverse complement strand
CTATTTCGAAATTCAGCGATCCAAGCGCGTTCTAGTTTAAAAGAAGTGCTTCAAGCTTATGCAATGGGTTCTTTCGAGCAAATTTTTGTGATGAATCCTGGATTAAACCAAGAACGTGGCTTAAATTTGATTAAAAATACGACTTCGTATTTGATCGCAGCTACTTATGCGCTTCGAGTGGAAGAGGTGATGCGGGCTATTGATCAATTTATCAAGCTAGAAAATCCTACTCAGGATGAGATGCAACAATTTTATAAAACTGCTACTGCTTTACGAAGTTATAAGATCGAGGATCATCCTGATTACCTTGCTTTTGAGTATTGGATGAAGATTTTGATTCGACCTGATCAGATCAAAAATCTGAATCAGCTTACGGGTGAAAAAACCGCTTTACTTGAAATGATTATGGGTTCGGGGAAGACTTCTGTTTTATTGCCACTTGCAAGTCATGCGAATGCCATCAAAGAAAAGCAGCTTAGTATGGTAGTTCTTCCTGAGACGCTTGTTGCTTCGATGTCAAAAGATCTGAGCTATCAACTTGAGCTTATTTATAAGCAGGGAATTGATCGCATCACGATTCATAGAAATCATGAGTATGATCTTAAAAAAATTCAGTATCTTTATTCTAGAATCAGAAAAGATCTAGATACAGGTAGAGTGATTGTGACTTCTAATAGCAGTATCCAAAGTCTTTTTCTTATTTTTATTCAAGCATTTGATAATTTTGAAAATCTCCATGCGCAGGCAAAAGAGATCCGAGCTCAGGAAATTGCGGCACTTCAAGATATCTTTTATATTTTCAAACAATACGGTTATGTTTTGATTGATGAGGTGGATTCTATCTTGGATATCATGGCTTCTCATCGATTTTCGATTGGACGTCGTAAAAAACTCGAACAGTCTATTATAAATGCAACTATTGGAATTTATCGTATTCTTGCTGAGAATGAAAAGATTCATCAGGCGGTAAAAATTCCTTTTATACACGACGAGCAATTAGGTGTCGCGTATAGCCGCGAGGCATATCATAGTCAGGTAAAAAAACTTCTCATCGAGGGGGTTTGCGATCCTCAGAAGGCGAAGTATTTCTTTGATCAGGAGCGCTTGATCGAATCTTTTCAGGAACTAGATCGTCAAAAGCTCAAAAATTATTTGAATTCGACATCGATTCAAAAGAACCAAGATTACCTCAATGAGTTGCCTGATGATGAGTTGAAGAACGTCCTGAGTGTACTTTTTACTCAGATTCATCAAATATTGCCTCAGACATTAGATAAGACTTATCTTGTTCATTATGGTCTTTGTCCTAAGAGTAGTGTTAAGACTTGTGATCCTTTTGTGGGAATTCCTTACCATTCAGGTGCTCCCATCGTGAGTGCTCGATTTGCAACAGATTTGGAGTCGTTAAATTATACCATTCAATCTCATCTCGAAAGTTTCGATGTCTTGGATATGTTTGAACTTGAAATGCATCGTCTGAGAGAGCTCTTTCTTAAAGAGAAAGATTTGAAAGTGAAAGTGAAAGAAAAAATAGTTTACTATTGTGGAGAGCTTTCAGACGGAGAGATTTTCGATATGACTTCAGAGTTTATTCAAGCAAAGTCTCGTGAAGTCAGTAAGAGACCTGATCTTGTGTTAGATCTCGTAAAATCGTACGCGGCACCAAAAATTGAAGTCTTTCCGGATCAGCTTTTTACCAACTCTTATATTTACCCGATTTTATTTCGAAAAATACAAGGGATGACTGGAACTTTGTGGAACTATCAATCGTTTCCGAAATTCTATGATGATGTGATTACTTCAGATTCTCTGGCTCGTACATTGAGCGCGTTGTGGAAGTCAGAGTCGACTCGTAAAGTGCGAGTAGTTGAGACTGCTGGTCCTCATGACCAAGTTGAAGCTATTTTAAAGAGGGTGATTGGGAAATCCAATGAGCCTTTGTCTATCGTTGATCAGGGAGGATTTTTTAAAGGAAGAAGCAATCAGGAGGTGGTGAAGGTTATGATGACTCTCAAGGATGATCAAGGTCGAAGTTATAGCGATCAGGGAAGGTCACAGCTTCTTTTTTATGATGCTGAGCATGAGATTCAGCTCATGGAAGATCAAGGGGACCATCAGGCGGTGCGACCTTATGTGAAGCGGGTGACGGATGAAACTAAGACCGGTGCCTTCTGGGATATACAGCATACGACAGGTTCAGACTTAAAAGTGAATGCTCAGACAGTTGCGATTTTGACACAAAGTAAGTTCTCTATTTTGAGAGATTTGCTTCAGTCAGCGTGGAGACTGAGGGGACTTGAGCAGAATCAGTCTGTGATTCTCACGATTACTCAAGATGATTTGCGGATTATGTCCAAGTTGCTGGTTGAAGTTTATGGCCCTTCTCAAGTGATTGAGGAAGGTGTTCAAGAGGTTGAGCTTGAAAAGATTCTTCTCTACTTGGCCACTAATGAGGCAATGAGGGCTGGAGAATTGAATTACCGTTCAGTCAAGGCCTCTCAGCACGCTCTCATGGTGAAGCACATTTATGATACTTTGGTGAATCCTATGGTATTTAGGGAGAAACGTGATCAATTTATTGAGGCATTCAATCAAGTGAAGCGCTTTGTCAGTCATCCTCGAGGCGATAAGCCTTACGAACGGTATGGTATTCCAGTGGTTCGAACGCCTACTATGGGTGTTCTGAAAAAAGAGATTCAGAGAAGCTTGAGGAGTGTTAAACGTTTATTTGCGAATGTTGAGAAATTAGAAAGTCACTTTACTGAAGAAGTTCTTTCTCGAGAGGAAGAGGTGCCAAAAATGGTGTTTGTTTCTCGTTCTTTGGATTTAGATGAAACTATGGAAATTGAAGGAGAAGAAGAACAGGAGCAGGAGCAGGAAAATGAAAATGATATACAAGAGCAGGTAGATCTTCCGTCCGAGGAACCCTATAGTAAAGTCCTTGTGAGGTGGTCTGCCCATCGAGAGAAGCTATTTAATGGGACCTTGTTGGATCATCCTACACGATTTTGGGGATCCTTGTTGGATGATTCTTCGGAATTATCGGCATCCTTCGAAAGTCATAAGCATCTGATTCTTTCGGATCGGATGCGTCCTGAAGATATTGCTGAGCTTAATCCCGTCATTCCTTTGAAAGATGTCTTGAAGGCAGGAGATTTACAACACTATGATTATTTGTTCGATCCAAGGATTCATGGATCGTTGAATCTTTTCCCTATTTTTCAGTCTACCAAAGAGTCGAAGCAATTGTTTACTCCTTTTGGTTACTATCAAGGATCGACAGAGTTTATCTTAATCAGTTTAAATGAAGATCACAGGGTACAATCCTTGGTGCTCATCACGCGAGACGAGGCACTTTTTGTTTTGGGCGAGTGGTTGCTAGAAGATCGTGACGAAATGTATCGTGGCTTTAATCCTGGTTATCTTCTCCTTTATCAATTTGATAATGGCTTCATTCGTGAAAGCGCAAATTTCGTCAAAAATAGTAAAATCTCTGACGATGGGGGCGTTGATGAGATGAAGGGTGATGAAAGTAGTACAGAGTCTCTGGATGATTTGGATCAGGTTTTTGCTGATGATCAAAATAGGTCTGACTTTTTGAAGCTTCTTGTTCAAGCTAAGTTTATTAGTGGTGCTACGCGTTTTACTCAGGGGCAAAGAGCTGCCTTGGAATTGTGGAGGAGAGAGTCAGAGGGGTCAGACGATCTATTCGATTTTTTTAGTTCCAAGATTTTGCAATTTAAGGATTTCACACAGAAAAATTTTAAGGAATCTATTTTATACGAAATGCTTCACAGGAAGAGCGATGCATTTCACGCAAGTCGAAGTGGATAAGCTTGTGATGGCGAGACGCTGGTGTTGTCAGGTTGTTTCGTCTATGAAATTGATATTATTGTGCAAGTAAAAGAACTTTTCATTGCATTTTTGGGTTGAATATTTTTGAAGTTTGATTTTTAGGCAGTTCTCAAACTTTTTTTCTGGCGCTTCAGATATAGTCTGATCTTTGCTCTAGTTTTTTGCAATCTTTTGCTTTAGAAGCAAGCGCGTTGAGAAACTTGGGGCGGCGTTGTGCCTCAAAAAAAATAAGAATTTCAAGTGCCTGTATTTGAAATCTTTAATTTTATACCCTTGATCAAAGTAAATTGCCCCCTTTATGGGATTTGCGATCTCCCTTGCTTGTCTCTTTTATTCGTAGAATCTCAGGCGCATCAGTTTTTCAGATGTCATTGTGATGGAGAATCAATTCTTTTATTCCTTTCATTCTAGAAAGGTAAGCTGCTCCTTCATCTCCGATGCGATTGTAGCTGAGATCGAGATTTTTGATTCCCTGTATTTGAGCAAGGTGAGTTGCTCCTTCATTTCCGATTTCATTACGTCTGAGAGCTAATTTTATTATTCCTTGCATCTTCGAGAGGTGAGTTGCTCCTTCATCTCCGATTTGATTGGAGCTGAGATCTAAATTTGTCATTCCCTGCATACGAGAAAGGTGAGTTGCTCCTTCATCTCCGATTCGATTGTAGCTAAGATCTAAATTTTTCATTCCTTGCATTTGAGAAAGGTAAGCTGCTCCTTGATCTCCAATTCGAAGGTAGTTTCGATTGTAGCTCAAATTTAAGTCTGTTATTGTCTGCATGCCAGCAATGTGGGCCACTCCGTGAAAGCTAATTTTATTGCTGCTGAGATTCAATTTTGTAATGCCCTTGATTTGAGCAATGTGAACTACTCCTTCATCTCCGATTTCATTGGCTTTGAGATCCAAGCTTTTAAGTTCCTGCATGAGACCTATGTGAGAAGCTCCCTCATCGCCAATTCGATTGCAGCTTAGTTTCAAGTGTATGATCCCCTGCATTTGACCTATGTAAGAAGCCCCTAGAAATCCTATATTATTTTCACAAAGATACAGGTTTTTTATACCCTGCATTTGGGAAATGTGAGCTGCTCCATCAGCTCCAATGTCGTTTTCACTCAGATCTAATGTGATTATGCCTTTCATTTGAGCAATGTGAGTTGCTCCTGTATCTTCGATTTGATTGCAGCTGAGATTTAAGTTTTGGATTTCAGGCATTTGAGAAATAGACCTTGCACCGATTTCATCGATATTATTGCAGGAGAGATCTAAATTTTTCATTTTTTTCATTTTAGCAATGTGATTGGCTCCATAGTTTCCGATTTCGTTGCAGGAAAGATTTAAGTCTGTTATTGAATCCATTTGAGAAATATCAAACGCACCTCCGTCTCCAATTTGATTTTGAGCAAGATTTAAGTTGGTGATGGATTGGTTTTGAAAACTATCATTACTAGATTGATTATCGAACGTTACATCAAACGGGTTGATATTAATTCCTTGAATAAGCATGGTAAGCTCTGAGTGACTGATCCGATTATTTTTGAAACTGAGTTTTTTTAAATTTTTAATTCTTAGAAGATAGTTTTGAAGTTCATTTGTAAGTAAACGGTTATTTATTTCAGTTGAGACATTATTAATAGAAAAATTAACAATAGTTTTAGGAAGTTTTTGCAACATGTAAAAATTAAATATTGATTGAGAAATATCTAAAATTTTAATTTCTCTGAAACAACCCTTTTTTATATTAAAAAAGAAGCTGTCGTCAATGACTCTTTGAGTTAGAGAGAGTGGTCGATGAGAGCAGATATAAAGTGCTGCTTGAAAAATCGTGGGTTTAATTTTGGTAGTCTTTGTAAAATTGACAACCTCTAACGAGGATAAATAATTAAAAATTTTAATATAAGTATTTTTGTCAAAAGAAATAAAGCCGTAATGCTCTAGTTCTCTTTCCATTGCCGAAACCGTGTTCAAAAAAAGAAGAAAAAAGCACCATTTTATTATGTTTTTGAATCGAAGTGTAGAGGTTATTTTTTTGTTTTTTTTCATGCCTACTTGTAGCTTATATTCCTTCTTTTTGCAACAATTTTTTGAATTCATGAAATTTGGTATAGATTTGTTGGTCAGAATAGATTTGAACTGTTGAAGCGAAATTCTATTTTATAAAATAAA
>DAISZI010000360.1:0-1481 GCA_036824885.1 Oligoflexia bacterium | reverse complement strand
ACACAAATTAATGAGCGGATACGTTGTTCGAGGAAGCAAGCCCGGCCGCTTGATTCAAAATACTCAAGCTATTTTTCTAAATACCCCTGAGCCAATCGTGCTCCATACGTGATCACCATCGTAGCACCGGCACGAATAAACGCGTTCCAAGCTTCCAAATGACCGGAAGCTGCATCCATGAGATTTTTTTCTGCCAGACATTGTAAAGCGGCAAATTCCCCACTGACCTCATAAACTGCCCAGGGTTTTGAAATTTCTGAAGATAGTCGAAAAAGCACATCTAAATAAGGAAGCCCAGGCTTCACCATCAGAATATCAGCCCCTTCTTGAGCATCTCGTAAGGCACTCAAACGTGCCCCTCGAAAAGAAGCTGGATCTAATTGGTACGTAGAACGATCTTTCAAGCCTCCCCCAGGAGAGGACTCCGCCGCTAATCGAAAGGGTCCGTAAAACTGCGACTGAAACTTCACACTGTAGCTTAGTAAAATAGTAGACTCAGTGGCTGAGTCCTGATCAAGAGCCTCACGAATCGCATGCACCCTCCCGTCCATCATATCACTAGGAGCTACCGCATCAGCACCTGCTTGAGCATAGGCTAAGGCAAGAGAAGCTAGTTGCCGAACACTCGAAGCGTTCTCAATACCGGTTTGATCCCGATTCATGATGCCACAGTGGCCATGCTCGGTATAAGAGCAAAGACAAACATCCACCATCAAAAAAAGATTGTTTCCAAAATACTTCCGAATAGATGCGATGATCTCAGTTGCAAAATCAGCGTTAAACGTGTGTAAGGATTTTTTTGCAGGAATCACAAAGAGCAAGAATTTTCTCACACCAGCCTTCAAATCTCTCTCCATCCCACGAAGTAAAGACTCTGAGGTTTCTCGATAAACTCCAGGAAGTCCAGCAACCGGTTCTGGGGCAGAAAGCCCTTCTACAACAAAAAGTGGCTGGATCAATTGCTCAAGAGAAACACGTGTTTCTCTGACAAGCTCACGAATCCATGGATTTTGTCTGAGTCTTCTTAAGGTAAGTTTTTGATCCATGCTCTCCACTCTCCAGGTTCGGGAAACACACGAGGAAATAATCCTTTTTGACGCAGATGTAAAGCAGTTTTCCCAGGACCACAAGCATGTTCTGCAGAGGGTGAAACCCACGCATGAAAATGGTCATACTGAAACCCACTTCCCCAAAAAAAATGAGTCGATGTTTGAAGCCTCAGCTTTTGCTCTTCCGAACATGGATAACGCACCCGATAAGGAGCTAGAACTTGCATCCCCTGATCCTTCCAAGCATCCTGTGCATCAGCATGCGTGAGAACAAGCCACTGAGATAATGGAGGCAATCCTAAGACAGGCTCTTGCAAGGTACTCAAACAAGCTTCAAATCCTAATCCTTCAGCACAGCCTTCCACCCAAACACCTCTTTGCGCTAACCGAAACCAGCTCTTTACCCCCGAGGTCCAAATCCGCCTATCCTGC
>DAISZI010000104.1:0-6173 GCA_036824885.1 Oligoflexia bacterium | reverse complement strand
GATCCAAAACAGCAATACCCTGCAACTTCGAAATATACCGAGCTCCCTCATCTCCGATAGCATTATTGCTAAGACCCAAGGTAGCAAGACGCTTCAAACTCGAAATATAGCGAGAACCCCTATCTCCGATGGCATTATTGCTAAGGTCCAAGGTAACCAGACTCTGCAACTTCGAAATGTGCTGAGGCCCCTCGTCTCCCATGAAATTGTCAGCAAGAGACAAGGTTCTGAGTCCCTGCAACCTTGAAATAAACTCAGCTCCAGTATCTCCCATGAAATTGTCAGCCAGAGACAAGGCTCTGAGTCCCTGCAACTTCGAAATACTCTGAGCCCCTTCATCTCCCATCGAATTCTCAGACAGAGACAAGGTTCTGAGTCCCTGCAACTTCGAAATACACCGAGCTCCCTGAACTCCTATCGAATTCTTCCTGAGATCTAAAGCGGTAAGCCCCTGCAACTTCGAAAGGTACTCAACCCCCTCATCTCCCATGGAATTCTCAGGAAGAGACAAGACTCTGAGTCCCTGCAAGCCTGAGAGGTACTCAGCCCCCTCAACTCCGATGAAATTCCCACTGAGATCTAAGATCAGAAGACCCTGCAACCTCGAAATATGCCGAGCCCCTTGAGCTCGTAGGGAATTCCACATGAGATGCAAGGCGGTCAGACCCTGTAACCTCGAAATGTGCTTAACACCCTCATCTCCGATCAAATTTCCGATGAGACTTAAGGTCGTAAGACCCTGTAACTTCGAAATGCACTGAGCTCCCTGAACTCCGAGAGAATTGCCTGTGAGATCTAAAGCCGTAAGACCCTGCAACTTCGAAATATGCTCAGCTCCTTCAACTCCGATCAAATTTCCACTCAGATGCAAACTGGTAAGACCTTGCAACTTCGAAATATGCTGAGCTCCCTGCGCTCCAACAGAATTGCCACTGAGATGCAAGATACTCAGACCTTGTAACCTCGAAATCTGCCAAGCTCCCTGAGCTCCGATGGAATTTCCGCTAAGATATAAGGCGGTCAGACCTTGCAATCCTGAAATATGCCGAGCACCCTCATCTCCGACAGCATTCCCACTAAGATGTAAAGTAACAAGACCCTGCAACTTCGAAATCTGTCGAGCCCCCTTAGCTCCGATCCCATTAAAGCCAAGATCCAAGTTGGTAAGACCCTGCAACCTAAAAATCTGCTGAACTCCCTCATCTGTGATGAAATTGTAGCCGAGATTCAAAACAACAAGACCCACCATCCTTGAAAGAGACACCCCACCCACTTCACGAATTTGATTCTTAGCAAGATTCAAGATTTCAATTTTCTGCATGCGAGCAATATGCCGCGCTCCAGTATCACCGATTCCATTTTCAGAAAGATTCAAATTTCTAATATTCTGCATACGAGCAATATGCTCCGCTCCAGTATCACCAATTTGATTGTTAGCAAGATTCAGCAATTGAATCCATTGCATTTGAGCAATACCGAAAACCCCAGCCACGCCTATTTGATTGGACTCAAGTTCCAAAGAACTCATTGAGGTCATTTGAGAAATATGACCGGCTCCCGCATCTTTGATAGCATTATCGTTGAGATTTAAATGCACGATTGCTTCCATTTTTGAAATACTCTCAGCCCCTGCAACTCCGATCTGATGAGAGTTCAGAAACAAGTCTCTCAATGCTCGCATTCTAGAAAGACTCGAAGCCCCAAGGTCTCCTATCTGATTGTGACCGAGATTTAAACTTTCAATCCCGCTCATATGAGCAAGGGAAGAAGCCCCAACATCTCCGATTTGATTTTCAGCAAGATCCAATTTTTCGATGCCTGGTATTTTGGCTAGATAAAGAGCATCTTCATCTTGGATTCGGTTATGGCTAAGATTTAACTTTTTGATCCTCACTGGGGCAAGCTTGATGATTTGAAACGAGCCAATCTGATTATCGCGGAGGTTTAAATCCTCAAGCCCGTGCATGGCAAGAATCTTCAGAAAACCTTCACCTGTGATTGAGTTGCTAGGAAGATTCAACTCTTTGAGCCCCGGCATTTGAGTGATCACAGATAAGTCTGAGTCATGGATATACTGATTTTCCAGGGTCAAACTTTCTAAGTTGTCAAAATAGACCGTGTTCTCCAAAAATTGATGGACTGTAAGCATATTCCCATGAAGATCTTTCACACAGTGAAGTGACAACTGCTGAAGAGTCGCAGGAAGTCTTGTGAATAAGTTAGGACTTATCTTCGAATGTAAAATTTCTAATTTTTTAATAGACTCAAAACCATCTCTTTCAAAAAATTCTGAAAACTCAATATCAGTAACGGTCTTGGCAAAAAGCCTGAGTTGATCGGCAGGAATGAATCCAGAGCGATGATCCATACCACTCGCAAAAGAAGCATAGCAGAAAAAAACAAAGATGCAAAAACACGCAAATTTATTCATCTGAAACTCATTACTTCAAAGAGATTTTTCAGTCAATCTTTTTTCCTCATTCACTATTTTCTACCAAAATATACATTAAAATTATTTAAATAAGTTTTTTCACCTAACTTGCAATCTTTGCAAGACGCTCTGAATGACAAATACCAGCACCAAATAGTCGAGAGTAACTTCTTTCGCCCGCAGATGTACTTCTTCCTACCATTGAACTGATTTTACGGTATTGGGTTTCATGGGGCACCCTCAACACTGATCTTCATGATTTAGATATCAAGTAACATTAGTTCCATGGAGTCAAATACCATCACTTCAGAAAAAAGATGAACGTACTAAAAAAAACACCTAGATCAATGGTTAAGATTGCTCGAATACTGCAATACCATGGATCCATGACTTGCGAACTAAACCTCAATAAGGAAGAGGTTATCCGTATCTACAAGCAGCGGAACAAAGATCACCACCTGCTAGCATGAGTCACGAAACTATTGAGCAGCACATTGGAAAAGACAAGCGTTCTTCAAGAAAAGTAGGTCGAGGGCGCTAGTCACCTAGTGCTAACCGTCCAAAAATCGTGATCAAAAAGCACAATTGGGAATATAGCACCATCATGGAAGTGAAACACCCATTGGATCGTTATTCAAAATTCACCCCACTCAAAAAATTTCCTCATGAATCAGAAGAACCTTGTTGCCCAAGATACTACTAAAAAAATAGAGAAAATGCTCTGTATGTGCTCGAAGTGAGATTCAGTTGGGAGTAGATGAATTCCGGTTACTTGTATTTTATTAATTTTAATGCGCATGATCAGTCTCATTAAACTCATGGTTTCAAATGTTGGATTGTTGCCAATTTGAGGCTCAATTTCTGTAGTATCTACAATCCATTTAATCACTTTTTGGCTGTCTGTATACCGAGAGCGTTCAGCATTATTTATTTCAGGTGTGATCATCGTATTATCTAGTTATTTTATTGTTTTTTTTAGAAGTTCATAATTAATCTAGAAAAGTCAATTTTATCCTTAAAGCCATTGCATAAAAAATATGGCGGGTACAAGGTATTCGAAGATATTAATATTGATTTTCCATTTGGAGTATTTGCTCTAAAAGGTAGAAACGGAGTCGGAAAAAGCACTCTCTTAAAAATCATTGTGGATCTTGAAGTACCCGAAAAGAGTTATGTTTCTATTCTAAAATAGATTGCACCAAAAACTCCTTAGCAGCGAATGAATTAAGAGTGTATCTTCCGGACCAACCAGATTTCTATGAACATATACTAGTACATGAAATCGTGGATGTGATTTTAAAAATTAGAAAATGCACGAAATTACAGGAATACAAAGAACAAATTAAGCTCTGAGGCCTCGAAGAGTTACTAGAAATAAAATGGAAAGAATTATCCTTCGGTCAAAGAAAACGAGTAGTTCTTTCTTTTAGCTTACTCAAGCCGATTCCTATATGGGTGATCGACGAGCCTAGCAATGAATTGGACGCTATCTGGGTGGAGCACTTGATCGATCTGATCAACTCCCATCGAAATACAAATTTAGTTCTATTTTCTAGCCATGATGATCTTTTTTTGCACTGTATACCGAAGTGGAAATTGTGTACGTGCGACTTTAAACAGTGCAGGAGAATGTCCTTTTTTCTAGTTTTTCCAGACCAACGAAAGTGGGTCCAGTTTCTTTCGGCTCGGTTGAAGTTAAAAATTAAAGATTAAAAAATTATTATTTTTATATAGAACAACACATTCACATGTCAAAAAATAACTTCTCATTTTAGAAAATATTTTTGCACCGAGGAAAGAACGAAAGCACTCAATTTTCTGTTGTACTTTTGTCGTTCTTAAATCATTTTGTCCTTAAAATTACTCGCTATTACAGGACAAGAAAACACCTGGATAAAGATCGGGACAGAAATAAGTATATAAACAATGATGGACAACCAAGGAGGTGAGACCCTCCATTCCCGAAAAGCTATTTACACCATCCCCACAATTTCCACTCACAATCATAGCATAGTTAACCTTTAAGATAGAAAGAGCCTGCATATTCGAAATATAAATATCCGCATTACTTACCATCCCAGTAGATCCGATGCACAAAGTTTTAAGACCCTGCATTTTCGAAATGCTACGCACCCCCACACCAATATCAACCTGATAAAGATTCAAGTAGGTAAGACCCTGCATATTCGAAATGTGCTGAGCACCCTCATCCGATCCATCCGATATATAAGACTCTTTAAGATTCAAATAGGTAAGCCCCTGCAACTTAGAAATAGCAGCAGCCCCTACCACTCCGATGTGACTATCACTGAGATCCAAATAGGTAAGCCCCTGCAACTTAGAAATACTAACAGCTCCCGCCTCTTCTATTTCATTAGTTGAGATATCCAAAGCGGTAAGACCCTGCATTCTCGAAATGCTATCTGCACCCGCATCTTCTATGTAATTACCCTTGAGATACAAAGTGATGAGACCCTGCATTCTCGAAATGCTATCTGCACCCGCTTTTCCTATTTGATTATATCTGAGATCCAAAGTAGTAAGACTATGCATTCTCGAAATACTATTTGCTCCTGCATCTCCTATTTTATTCCATCCGAGATCCAAAGTAGTAAGACTATGCATTCTCGAAATGCTATCGGCCCCCGCCTCTTCTATTTGATTATATCTGAGATTCAAAGTAGCAATTGCTTGCATACACGAAATGCTATCTGCACCCACATCTCCTATGTCATTGCCACTGATATCCAAAGTGATAAGACCTTGCATTCTCGAAATGTGACAAGCACCCGCGTCTTCGATTCTGTTCCCAACGGCTCCGGAACCTCCAATTTTCAAGTCTGTAAGACCCTGCATTCTCGAAATGCTATCCGCTCCTGAATCTTCGATGTCATTATTATTGAGATTCAAGTAGGCAAGACCCCTCATTCCCGAAATACTATCTGCACCCGCATCCCCAATTCCATTGCCACTGAGATCCAAAGTGAGAAGACCCTGCATTCTCGAAATGCTATCTGCCCCAGAAGCTCCTATTCTGTTACCTAAATCTCGCCTATTATATCCGAGTTTCAAAGTGGTAAGACTATGCATTCTCGAAATGCTATCCGCCCCAGAAGCTCCGATGTAATTATCTATGAGATTCAAGCTGGTAATTCCCCTCATACTTGAAATACTAGCAACCCCCATGTCTTCAATTTTATTGTCAGCAAGATTTAAGTTGGTAACTCCCGGTATATCAGAAATACAAATCGCTCCCATATCATCAATTTCATTGCCAGCAAGATTTAAGTCTGTAAGATTTGTCATGAAAGTAAAGTGCGGCAAAGGAGCATTTCCAATTCGATTTTTAGAAAGATCTAATTTTCGAATATTCTCCATGTGGGCAATATGTTCTGCGCCAGTGGCTCGGATGTGATTCTTCGCAAGATTCAAGATTTCAACTTTCTCCATGCTAGCAATATGACCCGCTCCCTGCTCTGTGATTTTATTTCTAGAAAGATCTAAGTTACTAATATTCTTCATGCGAGCAATGCATTGCGCACCCTTGTCTGCGATGTGATTCTTAGCAAGATTTAATATTTGGATTTTCTGCATGCCAGAAATATGACTTGCTCCCAGCTTTCCGATTCGATTTTCAGCAAGATTCAAGCTATCAATGTTCTCCATGCGAGCGATATACGCTGCACCAGCATCCCAGATTTGATTGTCAGCAAGATTCAAAATTTTAATGTTCTGCATGCTA
>DAISZI010000103.1:1854-6180 GCA_036824885.1 Oligoflexia bacterium | reverse complement strand
GCATTTTCGGACCGGCAGCAGAGAGATTGTACTCTTCTGCATAAAGAAAATTTAATCTTCAGAAAGGAGAATCAGATTGCAGTGAAATTAAAATGCATAAAAATTTAACTTTTTTTAATTTTTGATTTTTATATCTTTGCTGCAGAATGCGGGTGATGTTCAAGAATGAGCTATTAAGATTCACTAAAAGTAAATTTTTTAATTTATTTTTATTCTCGATTCTATAATGCATTAAGTCAAAACTTGTCACTCTCAAGATATTAAGTAAAACTTTTTTGTAGTTGCTGTAATGTCATCAGACAGACTACAATCATCTTTATTAAATAATTAAGATATAAAAAAAGGAATCGTTGTCTATTGTTTTCATATCCTGATGGTATTATTCAAAGAAAAAAAGCCAAGTTTTAAACGAGGGTCCCTGGATCCTTGAGGATGCCTGGAAGTTTTAAGTTCGGGTCTAAAAGGATATCCCCTCGCTCTAAATGAAGTTCGGATTGAAGTCTGACGCGGTGTTTGCCAGTAGGATGGCAGAGAAAGAATTCTAATTTTTTTCCTTCTAAATGAACAGGACTTACCAGGCGGCTGAGGTTGTTTCCCTGCAATCGTGGTAGCAGAGCTTCCAATGGTCGGTTGCTTTTGGCGAGGATT
This sequence comes from Oligoflexia bacterium, assembly GCA_036824885.1. Lineage (GTDB taxonomy): Bacteria > Bdellovibrionota > UBA1018 > UBA1018 > UBA1018 > DAISZI01. The sequence continues at coordinate 5,532 of DAISZI010000103.1, read as the reverse complement.
AAGTAACTGAAGGAAAGCGTTTTATGGTCTAAGTGGGCAAGAGAGTCCAGGGTACGTATGAGAGAAGGTCTCCACCAGCTTACCTGCTCGTGACACCAGTCCTCAGGATGACTCAATGCGCCACAACAGCGACTGCCTAAGCAAGGAAGCAGTACTTGCAATGAGGTTTTTTGAGCAAGGATGGCTTGTCGAAGTTCTAGGAGCTTGCGTGATTGGGCTTTCAAAGCAGGTTCTACTAAAATAATGAGCCCTTCTTCATGCAGGTGTTTTTCCCAGTGCTTGACGAGTAAAGGTGCAAGTTCTTGGGGAGAAAGATTGAGTTCATTTAAGCAAAAACTCATCAGCCAAAGATGAAATCGTGCATGCTTGGGTAAGAGGGGGCGCTTGAGATCGATTTTTTGCTGAAAAGCTTGAGTCTCCCACGGAAGATTGAGGTATTGAAAGTAATGTTCAGACCATTTTTTGCCTAAGGTGAGGATGGCTCGGTCTTGTTCCACAAGGCTCCAGTGAATACGAGAGGCTCCCATCGAAGCGAAGTGTTCTCCTGCTGCGGCTCCACAGGCCCCTGAAGCGGGTCCTGCTCCCCATTCGATGGCTTGAAGGTCTGAAGTTTGCCATTGAAATCCCAAACGCTTGAGTTCTGACCAAACAGAAGCTACACGAAAAAGATGCGATGGCATAAAATACAAAAAATACGCTAATCGCAAATGCTGAGGGTGGGAACTTTGCTTCCAGTAAGGATCTAATCCTTTTGAACTTTCTTGAAAATGCCGATTAAAAAGTCGGGAAAGACGAAGGATATGGGGTGTTATCGAGCGACGTAAGAATCGTTCGGATTGTAAGCAAGAGGGGTCTGCGAGATAGTTAGACTCGTTCAAAAACTCAGCAAGACAAGCTTCAAAAGGTGCGCCAAATCCGTTAAAAAGTGGTAGAGGTATTTTCATGGATTCAAGCTGTCTCAAAGAGGATGGTATTTGTAAAGAGCTTGCGTTAGATTGGGCATAGATGCATCGGGTTTTGGTGTTAGGCGCTTCATCTACTGCTTCGTACCTTGCGCAAGGACTCAAGCGGCGTGGTTTTAAGGTTCATTTTGGGGATCCTTGTGCTCAAAAACGCATCCAAGGAGCTTCATCTTGGGAGGCTTTAGGGCAAGTTTTACAGAATTTTAGTCGAAATTTTTCTTCAGACACTTTATGGGTGCATCCTGGCACGAGTCTTTGGGGAGAGCATTTGAAATTTTTGCAACTTGCTTCTCAGAAGGGGTTGCGTGTCATCGGTCCCTCAGAATCTCTTGCTTCTTTTCAGGATCAGTGGAAGTTTTTTCAAGAAGTCAGTCGGCTTCAAATTCCTCACGTAGTGCAATCTTTTGAAGTTTTAAAAAGTTATGCTGAGTTAACTCAATGGATGAAGGGATCAGAAAATCCTTGGACTTTGAGAAGTGTCGCTCGTTTAGGGAGTTTGGGGTATTTTTTGGCCGAGCATGGACCCTATTTAGAGCGTTCTTTTGAGCTTTGGTTGGAACAGCTTCGGCTACAAGAAGTAGAACCTTCTTTTTTTATTCAGCGTTTTTTTTCAGAAGCGAGGCATTTAGTCATTCCTTTTGTTCGTCTGCCAACAGGAGAAGTTCAGTTTTTTCCGATCACAGATGCTTCTTTACAGCAAGGTTCTTCTAAAATAATTGAATTTTGTCCTGTTTTCCGATTAAGCAATGCGGTGAGGTCTGAACTCTTTGCGAGAACGAAACGGCTTGCTGAAAATTTTAATTATGTTGGTTTAGGTTCTTTTGAGTACTTAGTGGAAGCAGAGCGATCGTATTTAGTCGAGGTGACGCCTCGTTTATCGACCCACTTTGCCCTTTGGGAGCAGGTGACAAAGACTCGGGTGGTGGATTGGCAACTTGCGGCATTAGGGTTTGATTTTGTTCCTGCATTAAAACTCTCACCGCAGTCTTCTTGGTCTGTTGCTATAGCGCTTCGTTTATGTGCTAAAGATTCAGTCTACCACTTGCCTCAACCTGGAAAGATAGAAGTTTTAGGGGTCTTTTCTGAAGAAAATGCAAGGCTTGACTGGAATTATCAGCAGGGAGAAGAGGTCGCTTACGATCACTTAGGATTTTTAGGGATCCTTCTGGTAGAGGCTTCCCATCGTAAACTTGCGATGATTCAAAGCATCCGTAGTTTAGATCGGGTTTGGATTGCGGGAGGCTTAAAAACAAATGAAAGGTTTTTGCTTGAAATTTTGAGGCATCCTTGGGTAGAGTCGGGGATTTTTCACCGTGGATTTTTAGATGAGGAGTTCGTTCCTTCAACGCGTCCTCCTCGAGATTATGTGTCTTTTGCCATGGGGCTTTGTGAAAAAAAAGTAAGCACTGAGGTGCGTTGGTCTGCGGCAGGAGAGTGGGTGAAGGAGAGAGAGGATGCGGGTGACGCTGGGCTGCAGGCATTGGCTGAGGCTTCTTTGATACGCTACTACATTCATCAGGTGGATGCTTTGAGCTTTATGCTGAGGATTCAATCTTGGCAATTTGATCTGAGGGCTAGTCAAAAAGAGAAGGCATTTTTAAGAGCCTGTGTGAGTGGGCGCGTTCATTTTTTAGGTTCGGCAGGTCTAGTGCCAAGAGGTCAGCTTTTGGTGGTTATTGAGAGTATGGGGTTTTTGGTGCCACAGTCGTTGACTCAAGAAGTTCAATTAGGGTATTGGCAGGTTCAAGTAGGGGATCAGGTTTTATTTGGACAGGCCTTGGCTCACATTCAAGGTATTTTAGGAGAAAGTTATCGCTCAGTATTCTAGAAAAATTTTATTACCTGGATGTACCAGAACTCAAATTTACCTGTCTTTGATGGAAGCATGGGAAAAAAATGAGTCTTGGATGTCCAAGTGCAAGGTTGAGTTGGATGTTTCTTCTTGCAGTCTTCAGATTCAAGGGGTTTCCTTTCAAGCAAAGATTCAATGCTATGAGGGTGAGGTGGATATTGAACTGGAATTAGGGTGGATGCTTCGTGCTTTTCAGTCAGAAATCGAGGGTAAAATTACTTCTTGGGTAGAGGAAGTTTTTGGAGTGAAGTGTTAAAAAAGCATTCTCAGGAAGTTTGGAAAGCTGCCGGAGCGATGGGAAGTGCGACTTTTTTGAGTCGTTTGATGGGGGTAGTGCGGGAACAAGTTTTTGCTTACTGGTTCGGAGCAGGCCATTTTATGGATGCTTACAATGTTGCTTTTAGGATTCCCAATCTTTTAAGAGATCTTTTTGCTGAAGGAGCGATGAGTGCCTCTTTAGTTCCTGTTTTCACTCAAACTCGGTTGCAAGAAGGATCGAGACGTGCTTGGCGGGTAGCGGGATTAGTTTTTAGGGCTGTCTTTTTCGGAGTGGGGGGGCTTTCTTTGATCGGAATTTTGATAGCTCCTTCGTTGGTGCATTTTTATGCTTCTTCTTTTCAATTGATTCCTGGCAAATTTGAATTAACGGTTTTGATGACGCGCATCTTATTTTTATTTTTTCCCTGTGTAGCTTTGGCTGCAGCTTTTATGGGAATTTTAAATGCTTGTGGTGTCTTTTTTTTGCCTGCGTTTGCTTCTGCTTTATTTAATTTGAGTTCTGTTTTGGTGGGCTTGGGTTTTGTGAAGCTTTTTTTGCATGTGCCCGGTTGGGAGCCGATTGTAGGAATGGCACTTGCTGTGGTG
>DAISZI010000103.1:0-1844 GCA_036824885.1 Oligoflexia bacterium | reverse complement strand
GTCGAAGAATGGGTTGTATGGCTGCGATGAAGAGTGGTGTTTGGGGGGGGGGTTCAGGCATTTTGTCAGTATCCTGCACTGAAAAAGGCGGGGTATGTGTGGATTCCTCAGCAAAGTGCTGATCCTCTTTGGTACCGGGATCAACGGTTGCGGCAGATGCTTGGGATGATGGTTCCTGGAACCTTAGGGTTAGCAGCTACTCAATTGAATCTTTTAGTCAATACGATTCTTGCTACTTCGGAAGGCCCTGGATCTGTTTCTTGGTTAAATTATGCTTTTCGGCTGATGCAGTTTCCCATTGGGGTCTTTGGAGTCTCTTTAGCTTCAGCGACCCTTCCTCAGGTAGCATTGCAATGGGCTCAAAAGGATTACTTAGCGGTAGAAAGGACGTTGTTGAGAAGCCTTCGAAGCGTTTTTGCTTGCAATCTTCCTGCTGCATTGGGATTAGCTTTTTTAGGGCCTTCGATTGTGCGTTGTTTGTTTCAATATGGACATTTTCAGTCAGAAGATACGCATGCTACTGCTTTGGCGTTAGCTATGTATGCCTTGGGTTTGCCTTCGTATTCTATGGTGAAGGTACTAGTTCCCGCCTGTTATGCTTTGGGAAGCACCAAAATTCCTGTTATTTCGAGTGTTTTTTCTGTTTTGATTACTTTAGTGTTGAATACTTGCATGGTACGTTGGGTAGGCTATTGGGGGCTTGCTTTGGGGACATCGATTGCAGCGATTTTCAACGGATTTTTTTTAACGCAGGCCATTCGTGTCATTTTAAAAAAACAAGGCGTGTTTTTTTCCTGGAAAGCCTTGTGGTATGCTTTCTTGTCTTATGGTGGGGTAGCTTTGAGCATGGTGGCGGTTGCTATTTTTTTTGAGGGTTTGCTTGAAACTGCAATACCTGATTCTGGTTTTTCTCAGTTTGGCTGGTTCGGGCTTGTGTTTGGGCGATGTTTGCGTTTGGGTTCTGTGTTAGGGGTAAGTGTTGCTTGGGTTTTGGGACTTGCTTATGTTTTGAAGTTGCCTGAGATGGTTCAGGTCTTTGAATCTATCAGCAGAAGGGTTAAAAAACGACGATGATCTCATTCACTGTTTTACTCTTAGCTAACTCAGAGTTACAATCGGGCAAATAGTTCAAATGGTATAAAATGGTTGCAATGAGGTTATAAAATGACAACACAAAAAAAAACGCTTCAATTACTATGTGGTAGCATCATTACGAGATTAGAAAATAAAAAATCAATCACTCTCTCTTCTCGATTGAGGCAGGTAGTGCGCGATGAAGTTTTTGCTTTGATTAGTCCTATCGTTTTGACGGATGAGGATTTAAGAGAACGTGCTTTGTCCCAAGTGGAGACTCAGGCTGCCGCTTTGGAGGATGCAGAGCTAGGAGAGGCTTCTCCTTATCGCTCTGCCAAATCTATGGTCAGGGGAATTTTGGGAGCCGAAGAACTCAATGGTTTCTATTTTCAAAGGCCTCCGAAATTAGTTGCTCAAGCTATTGTTGATTATCTGATGCGTTCTTCACATATTGATGATGTGTATGAGACAGATGAAGAATTAGAACAACAAATTCTTCAGATCGTGAGAGAATTTGTTCCTCATGTTGCTAGTTGATTTTTTGACTAAAATCTCAACACTGTTGAAACTCTAGCTGTGTCACAACCTGAAAAAGTGATGTGTCTTTTCTTGGTAAGTCCTTGATTTTTTTTTTAAAAAATAGGATTTTTTCTTGAGAAAAAAAAGTGGTTTATTTTTTGCATTTTTACATCCTTGAGATGTTTCGAAAATATGCATTTTTCCCTTTTTTTTTCGTGTTTCTTAGTGTCTTCACATGATATAGTGTTGCC
>DAISZI010000102.1:3112-6182 GCA_036824885.1 Oligoflexia bacterium | reverse complement strand
AGCATAAAGGGTCGCTAAGGAACCTATAATGACCTCTCTTGGGACAAATCCAGAAATTAAAGCAATGGCAATTTTCCAATCAAAACCCAGAGGCAAAATGAGAGGCTCAATCCAATGGCCGAGCTTACCCGCGTAACTATAAGTCACAGCAAGATCCGATGCACCCAGGGGAGGCTTGGGATAAGAAACTAAGAACCAAAAAACAATAGAAACACTCACGATGACCGTTCCCACTTGATACAAAAAAAGACGCAAGCGATCCATCAAACTCAAAACAATATTTTTCAAATGAGGTAATTTGTAAGAAGGCAATTCCATCAAAAGATATGGACGCCCCCCCGGAAGCAAGGTCTTTCGAAAAAACCAAGCCATCATCAATGCGCCGGCTACTCCCAATAGATAAAGCCCCATCAGGATCACACCTCGTAAACGCACCCCTGCCCAAAAAACAGGATTAGGGAAAAAAGCTGCAATCAATAAGCTGTATACAGGCAATCTCGCAGAACAAGCCATTAAAGGAGCAATCAAAATCGTATTGAGTCGATCATGACGATTTTCAATGGTACGTGTTGCCATAATACCTGGAATAGCACACCCAAAAGAAGACAGAAGAGGAATAAAAGCTTTACCGTTTAATCCGACACGACCCATGAGGCCATCCATCAAAAAAGCAGCGCGGGCCATATAACCCGAATCCTCTAAGAGCAAAATGAACAGAAATAACAATAAAATTTGAGGTAAAAATACGAGCACGGAACCCACACCCACCAAAACCCCATCCACGAGGAGACTTTGTAAAGCACCTTCAGGAAGGATACGATGCAACCAATTTCCTAAGAACGCTACCCCAAGCTCAATGCCATCCATGGGAAACTGAGCTCCGTTGAAAATGATTTGAAACACAAGAGTAAAAATCAAGAACAAAATAAAACGCCCTAAAATAGGATGTAAAATCCAAGCATCGATACGATCAGAAATATCCGAGGAACCCATCGACTTTTGCACTACCTGTGCTAAAAGAGCATCTACCTTTTTAAATCGTTCACGGATGACGAGAACACTTGAGGGCTGAAAAGCCATGGGTGTCTGCTTGGGATGGGATCCCAAAAAATCCTCCACAGCCTTCAATAAATCATCCAAGCCCTCTTTTTGCGTGGCGCATATACCTACCACGGGAATGTTCAATTTTTCCGATAACAAACTCATGTCAAAGGCAAAATGCTTTTTTTTAGCAAGATCCATCATGTTTAAAACAAGGATCATGGGAAAACCGTGAAACTGAAGCTCCAAAACCAAACCCAAAGCACGTTCTAATTGGGTAACGTCCACAGTCGCTAAGATCAAATCTGGCGTTGATTCATCGCAACGCTCTCCAAAGAGGACCTGCCATGTGATGAGCTCATCAGGAGTACGAGCTTCCAAACTATAAATCCCCGGCAAATCTACTAAAGTGCTTTTTACTGAGCCCAATTTAAGCTCAGCTACTTTACGTTCCACCGTCACTCCCGCGTAATTGCCTACCTGAGCTTGACCTCGTGTCAACGCATTAAATAAAACAGTCTTACCGCAATTAGGATTTCCCACCAAAGCAATCATAAAAGCTCCACTTCAATGCTTTGCGCCTCACTTCGCCTCAAAGCCACCAGTCCTCCTCGAACACGTACTGCCATTAAAGCATCTTGCTTTTTACGAGCACTTTCATACAAGAGCTCAACCGAAGAACCCTCCAAAAAACCCATGGCTAGCAATTTCTTAATCCAATCCTCAGAGGATTTTAGATTGCCCACCCGACAAATCGTTGCTCTTTGACCCACTTGCATCTGACTCAAGGGCATGATCTCTTTTCCACCCACATAACCTCACTTCTCTCCACTATTTACAGTGTCATTCTCATAGAAAATCAGATAAAGATATTTCAATATGAGCTCTCAAAAGCTACAAGAAGACGATCTGTACAAAATCCGCCACAGTCTAGCCCATATCATGGCTCAAGCAGTGATGGAACTACGACCAGGGACCAAACTAGGATTTGGCCCTCCGGTAGAAGACGGTTTCTACTACGATTTCATTCTCAGCACACCCGTTACAGAAACCGATTTCCCGAGCATTGAACATAAAATGCGCCAAATCATTCAGCAAAACCATAGCTTTCACCGCGAAGAACTCCCCCAGCAAGAAGCTCTTACTCGTTTAGAAACCATGGGGGAACCCTATAAAAAAGAATACGCCCAGGAGCTTTTTAAAAAAAAACAATTAAAGCATTTGACTTTTTATCAAAGCGGCCCCTTTTTAGACATGTGCGACGGACCTCATGTGCAGAATACCCGAGATTTACCTCTGGCAGGCTTTAAATTAAGAAATTTAGCAGGAGCCTACTGGCGAGGAGATGCCCAAAAACAAAAAATGACCAGAATTTATGCTTGGGCTTTTAGTTCTGAGCATGCATTAAAAAACCGCCTGAGAGAATTTGAAGAAGCGCAAAAACGAGACCATAAAAAACTAGGCAAGGAACTAGGCATCTTTTGTATAGATGAGCAGATTGGAAAAGGACTACCTCTTTGGTTGCCTCACGGCACTATCATCCGAGACGAATTAGAAAAATTCATGAAAGAGCTTGAGTTTCAAGACGACTACCAGCGCGTTTGCACACCTCATCTTGCCAAATCAGAACTTTACGAGCAAACAGGACATCTTCCTTACTATGCTTCTTCGATGTACCCTGGCATGCAACTTCAAGAGGAAACGGGATTGCCCGCTGAGAAGTATTACCTACGTCCCATGAACTGCCCGCACCACCATCGCATTTTTGCTGCTCAGCCTCGTAGCTACCGCGATTTACCACTGAGACTTGCTGAGTATGGGCAGGTCTATCGATTTGAAAATTCAGGAGCACTCTCTGGATTGCTAAGAGTACGCGGAATGTGTCAAAATGACGCACATATTTATTGCACGAAAGATCAAATCAAGGATGAATTCCTGAAGGTCTTAAAACTCTATCAAAAAGCTTACAAAGTGCTGAAGATTGAAATCCATCAAATGCGTCTTTCTACTTGGGATCCAGAAGACCTGA
>DAISZI010000102.1:0-3102 GCA_036824885.1 Oligoflexia bacterium | reverse complement strand
AAGAAAAGTTTATGGATGAACCTGAAGAGTGGGAATGGACACAGAATCTTCTGCGCGACATCCTGATGGCAGCGGAAATTGACTTCGAAGAAGGCTTAGGAGAAGCTGCTTTTTATGGACCTAAACTCGACATTCAGCTGCGCTCTGTCACAGGACGAGAAGAAACGGCAAGCACGATCCAATTGGACTTTGGAGTCGCAAGACGGATCAAGCTAAAATATACCTCATCCGATGATCAGCAGTACTCGCCTTACATCATCCACCGCGCCCCTTTGGGCACTCACGAACGTCTTGTAGCTTTTTTAATTGAAAAATATGGAGGAGCATTTCCTACCTGGCTTGCCCCCATCCAGGTACGTATTTTACCAGTGAGTCAACGCCACGAAGACTATGCTGAAAAAATTCTCGCACTCCTGAAAAAAAACTGGGTACGAGCAGAACTGGATGACTCTTCCGAAACCATTAACAAAAAAATTCGAATCGCCTCCCACCTCAAAATCCCGAATTTACTCATCTTGGGAGACCGGGAACAATCAAACATCACCGTAACCTGGAGAATATTTGGGCAAAAAGAACAAGAGACCCTCTCTCTTGATGATTTCACGAAGCTTCTTTTAGAAAAAATCATGACTCGTTCATAAACTTTTGATAGGCTTGTCTGGAATGCAGATACCTGATGGGTATATTAAAGTTTCTCCTGTCTTTCTGAGCGCCGAAGAACCCCTTAAAATTGATCTTTTCATCCATATGCCACGCAATAAGAAGGTGGTTTTATTTCTGAAGAAAGGCACCATTCTAAGCACTGAAAAGCTCTTAGAATTAATGAAAACGCCATCTTCTCAGATACTCACCCTCGCTGAAGAGGCATCAGAAGCGGTGGACAATCTTACAGAAGTGATCGCACTGAAGCTAGAAAAAAACGATCAAATTGATCAAGAAACAAGTGCGGCTATGTCGCAGATGGTACAGGCTCTCGGAACTTCAGGGCATGAAAACCATCCAACACTAGCGGAAACGAAACTTCTCTTGGATGAATCAGCGATTCTCGTAGAAAAGATCATCCAATTACTCAAAACTTCCGATCTCAAAACAGGATTTGAGAAACTCCTCAGTGAGCTAAAAAACGATAATCCTTTACACACCCACCATCGTCATACTTCTGCACTTGCAACAGTGCTCTTGTTCTCTTTTGGAACAGGCAATACGAACAATGTTTTAGAAATAGCTTTTTCCAGCATGGCTCATGATTTAGGCCTCTCAGAACTTCCAGAAAGCGAAATCCTCCTGCACACCCAGGGACTAGAAACACGAGCCTTGCTGAATTCGGATGATCCAGATTACGCTATGAGCAACACTGAACATATTGAATCCTCAATACGTCTTCTGAAAGCAAGCGACTCTAAAATTTCTGAATCTACCTTTCAAGTCATTCTTCAACACCATGAAAATTACGACGGCTCTGGACCTGCTGGGATTTCGGGCACCAAAATTCATCCCTTAGCCCGCATTTTAAGAATCACCGACGATCTCATCAGCATCATCGGGGAACCCTCGCTGCAAGTTCCCACGCTTGATCATTTTTTATTTTCAAGCAGAAGACGGCATACGAGATCCAACGAACCTCGTTTTTACGACCCTGAGCTCATTGCCCAAATAGAAAAAATCATGAACCCTGCCCCAGAAGCGGTACTGTGATGCATTCAATGGTTGAATACTGACCTATTTTCGTGCATACTCTCCAAGTAATGAACAATTGGACGGTAATACCTTGATTTTTATGGATTTTAAAAAATCTTTGATTTTTTACTATTGTACTAACTATTTTTGAAAATTGTGGTAAAATATAGCGCATCATTTGTTTGTGCTTCTATAAGAGTCTGCGAGCGTTGTGCTCATGTCCTCTTTAGTGGCTAGCCTAGGAGGTTAATGTGGGTAAAAAACTTTATGTAGGAAATCTTCCGTTTTCAGCAACTGAGGAGGTCCTATCGGATACATTTGCACAATGCGGAACGGTAGAATCGGTAAAGATCATCACTGATCGTGATACCGGTCGCAGCAAAGGGTTCGGGTTTGTAGAAATGTCAAACGATGCTGAGGCAGCAAATGCCATCAGCAAGTTCAATGGTGCTGAGTACGAAGGACGCGCAATGACAGTGAATGAAGCTCGTCCGATGGCTCCTCGCGAAGGCGGTCGTCCAGGCGGCGGCGGCTTTGGTTCATCCAGAGACCGCAATGCAGGCTCAGGACGGGGACGTCGTTACTAGTTCACTCTAAACTCCTCGAAAGCAAGGCTTTCGGGGAGTTTTTTCTCTGAATATTCGTTTCTTCCTTGCGCTCTTCAAGAAGGCCCCCTTTCATGTTGACAAAACCCTAGACCTCTTGAATGTCGCAGATTTTTTTTAAAAAATTCAAGTTTCACTGACTCTATCAAAAAAAATAATGCCGGAGCCTCTCTGAAGGATCCAAAAAAGGCAAATTTTCTAGAGGAATTGACAACCATTGCTTCTCAATGGCATCGTATGAAAAAATGCTAAGCTTACTGGAGAGGTGGGTGAGCGGTTGAAACCGCACGCTTGGAAAGCGTGTTGTGGGTAAAACCACACGGGGGTTCGAATCCCCCCTTCTCCGCCAGTGACAATTTCAGCGAGTACTTCAAGAGATTTTCCAATTTCATATCGTGTACGGACACCCTCTCAACTTCAATTCCATGTAGCCTATCGACCCCATGCGTTAACTGCATAATGATTCCACATGAGGAGACAGATCCTGGATTGTACAATTTTACGTCGAGCGAAATTTCTTGACAACGCCAAATTTAAGAAGACCAGGGTTTTTAAAAAAAGACCATTGATCAAGCAGGCCAAAAACGACCCTCTCGTTGGTCTGGAAAAACTCAGGAATGGGGACAGCCGTCGAATTTCATAGCTTTGAAAGCGATGCGTAATGCCGCTAAGCCACAATCATGAATGATCCTGAAACACATGAGACCCCATTTTTGGCAAGCGAAAAGTCCACCGTTCACCTCTTCATGGACTTTGGAACCCTATAACTTTAACTCAGAAGAACACAACTTATAGATTTTAATGGAAATCCTAGAAGTTG
>DAISZI010000101.1:0-6188 GCA_036824885.1 Oligoflexia bacterium | reverse complement strand
CTTTTTGGGATACGGTAGAGCTCTTAGGAGGCTCTATTGTGGGAGTGGAATCTTATACTCCTTAAGAAACGGATTTCAGACAAATCGTCGATAAAATTTCAGGGTTGTATTATACTGACGCAAGAAAGAACGAATTAGATGCTTTGTCTCAAGAACGAACAACTAATAACATTAAAAAAAGAACAAGAAAAACAGAAAAATTTTATCAATTAAAACCGATCGTGGATTACCAGGCAGTGTTTCTTCCGGATGAAGCTTCTGTCGCAAGTCAAATCATGCCCATGTTTGCTTACCGAGATATCGAATCAGTCACCTTTTTAGGCATGGCAAGCTGGAATACGCCCCAATTGGTGCAACGCGCAGGACCCTCAAGTGATGGGGCGCATTTTGTCGATTTCTGGCTTGAGAATCCGAACTTAGAAAAAATCAAAGGATGGGATCATCGTCCTGATACACTTGAAATTTTAGCCTACGATGCAGCAGAACTCTTAAAAAAGACCTTGCGTCAATTACCTCCAAAATACTCGCGATTAGAACTAAAACAAAAACTTCAATCGCTTCCAGAAACGCAAGGTTTGACCGAAAAAATTCTGATCAAGGATCATCATTTTCATCATCCTTTAACGCTCATGCGTATTCAAAAAGGAAATATTATCCCTACCTCCACCAACCATCCCTGAGAAATTTATACCTATTTTTTATTTAATTTTTTCTGCGATACTCCTTAAGACGGAGGACGAATGGGACTACGATCAGATCCTGTAGGGGGCGGACAATTTAAACAAGCAGTACAGCAGATTGTAGAAGCCGAAATGCAACCTGTCAAGCAAATGCAAATTCGAAAATCCAAAGAAGAAGCAAAACTTAAATTATTTCAAGACTTTAAAAATAAATTCAATGGGTTAGACAAATCCATCGCTGAAATTATCACTACCAAAAAACTTCGAGAATTAAAAGTAGACTTAGGCGATGGGGAACGTATGATCAGCGCGACAGTCGATAAAGAACGCGCTAATCCAGGTAAATACCTCTTAGAAATTAATGCACTTGCTACCAGAAATGCTTATATTTCCAATGGATTTGAAAATCCTGACGATCCTGTTTTAGGATCAGGGCTCATTATTCTTGACCCCAAAAATGAATCAGAAATAGAAATCACCATCCAAGATAACGCATCAAGTTTACGAGGCATTGCTTCCGAAATCAATAAAAACGAAAAATCTCCCGTCAATGCATCGGTCTATCAAGACGATTCTGATCCAGATAAATCTTGGAAAATTATGCTTGTCGCCAAAAAAGAGGGAGAAATTAATAATATTCCAAAACCTCAGTTTTATTTCTTCGATACAGATACTCCCATTTCTATAGAAGATGATCACGATGCAAAAAATGCATCTATCAGCATGGATGGTTTCCCTATAGAATCTAAAAGCAATGATATCAATGACTTTCTAACAGGAGTCAATTTACATCTAAAACAAGCAAAACCTCACGAACCGTTTTTTCTGAGTATTTCTGAAGACTATCAAAAAATGACGACAAAAGTAAAAAATGTCGTTGATCAAATCAATCAAATCTTTCAATTCATCACCTCTCAAAATTCATTAGACGAACGATCAGACACTTCGACAACTTTCGGAGGAGACTCCTCACTGCAAACCATCGAATACCAATTAAGAAATTTAGTTCAAAAAGAATTTTCATTTCCTAAAACTGAAGATCAACCAGAAACAAAAATCTTTCTAAGTAAAATAGGAATAGAATTCGAAAGAAATGGACAGCTTTCTTTCAAAGACGGAAAATTTAACAAAATGTTAGAAAAAGATCCAGCAATCATCACCCAGATTCTTTCAGGACCCACAGGATTCGGCAGTCAATTAAAATCAGTTTATGAAAATTATACAAAAAGTTATAACGGATTTTTAGGCATCAAAGAGAAAGGATTGAAAGATCGCATCAAACAAATCGATGAACAAATCGATAAAAAAATGGCACAAGTAGAAAGAAAAAAACAAATGGTCACGGATCAATTCGTCAAGCTTGAATCTACTATTTCAGCGATGCAAAAACAACAACAGTATTTAAGTGCAACCTTAGGTTCATCAGGTGGCAATTCTGTAGCACAACTTTTAGGATAAAAAAATGAATGGAAATTACGGCTTCAATCAGTACAAAACCTTAAAAGTAAAAACAGCAGGCAGAGGAGAAATTCTCATTTTACTTTATGAAAGTGCCATTCAAAATGTCAAAAAAGCAAGTGCTGCAATTGAAAAAAAAGATATTGCTTTAAAATCTCAAAGCATTGGAAAAACACACGATATTATCAATGAACTCTTAAATACACTGGATTTTGAAGTTGGCGGAACCATCGCTACTGAATTAGAAAAACTTTATAATTTTATCGTGGAGCAACTCATCAAATCTAATTTAGAAAACAAACCAGAACCACTGATTGCTGTCACAGCGATTTTAGAAAAATTGCTTTCTGGCTGGAAAGTAGCCATTGAAAAGTTCGGAAAAGAAAACGCAGGTGCTCCTTAATGATGTTAGACCAACTACTAGAAAACAAAAAAAAATGCCTCTTACGTTTTCTTGAAAAATCAAAAAAATTTCTACAAGAATCAGCATCAGGTGATTTTACCCATTTATCAGAATTTTATAATCACAGAGAAATATCTTTAGAAGTGATTAAACGCTACGACCGAAAAATCGAATACTTGAAAAGTCAAAAAAACACTATTTCCAAAGCATTTCAAATTTTTTTTCAAGAGATTCTTCAATCTATTCAAAAAGTAGATGAAGCAATTTTTCAACAAATAGAACTCGAAAAAAATCGTCTCATCCAGCATTTAAATATAACTACTTCTCAAAAAAATCTTGTTAAAAAATTCAAAAGTTCTTGGATTTCTGAAAGCGGCATCAGTTTGGATGGAAAGCTATGACAGCTGAAAATTATTTTGAAATCATCAAAAAACAACTCCAACAAAATGAATTCGATTTAGTAAGTGTCATCTCCATTCCACCCCATTCTGATCGCATGGTACAAGCAAGAACTCTTCAAGATATGATTGAAGAAATAGAAACTTCAGAATCTGAACCCACCATGAAATACTTACTTCAAATTAAACCTAAAAAACAAGATTCTATCAGACAAGCCACTCATCAACACCCTGAATCTATTTTTTTTCCAAACGGAAAAATTAACATCTATTTTTTAACTAAAAATGCAGATATTTTATTTAATTCTGGAGAATATCAACTAGCAAAAAATATCCTAAAATACATCTTAAGATCAGGTGAACAGCGAGGATTAACACTTTATAAAATAGGAAGATGCTTTGAAGCTGAGAAAAAAATACCAGAAGCACAAATAAATTACGAAGAATCTTTAAATTTTACACCTATGTTAGAATGCTATCAGCGATTAGGCGCTATATTACTTTCTCAACAAAAAGACGAAGCTTGCGCTGAACTGTTTGAAAGGGCTTTGAATTTAAAAGACCTAAAAAAAGAAACACGCTTTGAGCTTCATAAAGCATGTGGCAATTGTTGGGCAAGATCCCAAAAAATTCAAGAAGCTGAAAAACACTTTCAAGCAGCCTTACACTTAGATCCCTCATCAGATACCATTTGCTCTAATTTAGGATTGCTTGCTCTTCAGAATAAAAAAATACCGGAAGCAAGAAGATACTTTCAGGATGCTTTAATCAGTAACCCTAAAAACTACTCAGCCCTCTCAGGCTTAGGTTCTTGTTCTTTGGGAGAAAACAATAAAGTTCAAGCGCATGATTATTTCGCACAATCTCTTGAAATTAAAATTGAAAACCCAACCGTCATTTTACATCTGATACGCTGTGCTTATGAAATAAAATCCTATGCAACAGCAGCACGATTACTCGAAGCTTATATCTTAAAAACAGATGCCAATGCCGATCTCATTTACAGCTTAGCAGGCTTACAGCTTCAATTAGGAAAAATTGAGGAGGCTCATGCAACTATTGTGCGTTTTTTAAGCATGGAACCTCACCATACGGGTGCTCAAGAATTACTTGAAACCATAAAAAAATATAGCGGAATCAAAGCTTCATGAAAAAAAATTCTGAGAAAAAAAAATGCGTTGCTTAATTATTCAACTGTCACCTTTATCTGAAACCTTACAAAGTCTGATGGCTTTACGTGCATCACAGCAACTTTATCCTAAATTAGAATTTTATTTTTTAGTAAGACAATCTTTAGCACACAACCTAAAACACGTCACTTGGTTAAAAAATGTGATTGCATTTCCTACAGAAATACTTTCAACTGCTTTAGAATCAGAAGAAAAAAATTTAGAACATGCAAAAAAATGGATGGACTCTTTAAGTGAGACTCCTTGGGATCTAGTAGTCAATTGGACTTTTTCAGAACCAAGCAGCTATCTCAACGCTTTAGTCTCAGGCAAAGTGAAATTAGGGTATACCCGAAGCAAAGACGCTACTTTTGAATCAACAGATGGCTGGAGTCACTACATGAAAGCCATCATTCAAGAAAAAATCCCCCAAAATATCCATATCACCGATCTACTCACCACACAGCTTTTAACCGCTTTACACATGCGTTTAGGCGAACCTCAAACCACTAAAAACTCAGTTGCTAGTTCTTTTTTTTCGATTACTTTACCTAAAAAAGCTTTTTTTGATTTTCCAAGACACCAACGAAAAAAATGGATTGCTCTTCAAATTGGAGAAAATAAACCCATATGGAATATTCAAAATTGGACAAAAATAGCAAAATGGATTTCCAACCATCGTGATTATGGTATCTGCCTTTTAGGCGGGAAAAAAGACATCCCCCTAGAAGAAGCATTTTTAAAAGAATTTGGAGCCTTTGAAAATGATGCCTTTTTATCCTTTGTCGGAGAACTCAGTTTTGATCTTTGGACGGCAGTCCTCAGTCGATCAGAATGCTTTATCAGTTCAGATACAGCGTCTATTCAGCTTGCAAGTATTTTAGGAGTTCAAGTCATTCATCTTGCATTCGATTGCATCAACTTTGAAGAAGTAGGTCCCTATGGTAATGGACACTACGTCATCAGCACCGAAACTGCCTGTTCAGAAGTGCACACCTGTGCTGAAAAAATCACCGCAGAAACGGTTTACGCTACCTGGAGCTATCATTTTTTTCAGAACCTATCTTTAGAAGCACACTTTGAAAACCTCTATTACCACGAGCATCTCAAGGACATTAAAATCTTTCGATCAAAACTTCGTTCAGTTCAAGAAGGAGGAGGGGTTTTTTTTGAACCTCTCATCTCCCGCAACTTCACCCTAAAACAATGGTCTACCCTCGTCACTGGACAAATAGCTCGATCCTGGTACTGTGGTTGGACGGCCCCCCTAGGTCAAGAAATACCCACCCATCTCATCAGCCCCCCTCTCATTCAAGAGCTCCGTAAGCTAGAAGAAGCAACGGGAATTTTATTGAAAATTTTTCATCAAGCAAGCACCACGGCTTTCCTGATCCATCAAAAAGGAACCTCCCTAAAATCTGAAATGATTATGAGTCTTCCCGATAAATTAACCCTTCAAAAATTCTCAGAAGAGCTACTTGCCCTAGAAAGACTCATGGATCAATTAGCACACAATCACCCCACCCTACTTCTTTTCACGCACATGAGAAAAGTGCTCATGCATCATTTAAAAGGCTCGACTATCTCAGAGCTCAGTGAACAAACGTTTACCTGCTACCAGCAACTCAAAGAAGGTGCGCAATTACTTCATACATGGATTCATTTTACTTTAAATGTAAAAAAACCGCATATGTTACCAAGAATATCTCATCAAGAAATCCCATTAGAAGTAAGATAGGTGCCTCAAAAGGGATCTTAAGTACTTTATCTTTTTGCTGGATTATTTTCTGAGATTAAATTATTATAAATAAATACATAGCAAAATACTTAAAATCTCAGTTAATCCTAAAAGAATGGAGTTAATGCTGTTATGAAAAAAACGATTTTTTTACGCTTCTCTTATTTTTAATATCTAATTTTGCACATACAAGATGCCTTAGTCCTATTTTTAACGAAGAGCAAGTAGTCTGAGACCATAAATTAATATTATGATAAAAAAGCAATTTTTTATGCTTCTATTTATCTGACTTAAGAGTGACGAGTTTTGACTTGATATATTATAGAATCGAGACTAAAAATA
>DAISZI010000359.1:0-1508 GCA_036824885.1 Oligoflexia bacterium | reverse complement strand
TCCTTCGTATTTTAGAGCAATAACCAATCGTTTTTTTCCATGTGCCTTTACCTTTTATGAATAAGAAGGCTAGGGTCAACTATGGGTATAGTTTTTTTCTGGAATTCCCTTACCTCCTTTATCTCAACAACAATAAAATCTCAGATTTGGGGGCCGAGCACCTTTCCAAGCTGCAGGGTCTTAACTGCTTGTTTCTCAAACACAATAAAATCACAGACGTCGGAAAAAAGCACCTTTCGAAGCTGCCGAAGTGCATACTTGTTTTTTAATGCAGAATGCAAAACCCCATGCAACACTCGCATGATCAGAATGTTAGGTAAAAAATTAGCCAAAAAGTTCCCCAAAAAATAACTCTATCTCAATCCAAGAACCCTAGCAGAACCACCCAATTTTCCTACCACACAAAGATCTCTAAAACGACTCTGAGAAACTGACAGCACTCGGACTTGAATCAAATCCCTTGGAATACTCCGTCACACGCTTTTCAAAGAAGTTCGTGAGTGATTGCACATCCTGAAGCACCATGAACTCAAACGGATTCTTCACAAGGTAACGACGCTTGAATCCCATCTGAGAAAAACGCTGATCAGCAACGTACTGAAGATACTGCCTCATCAGCGCAGGAGACAAACCTGTCACCCCCTGGGAAAGAGAATCCTCGCAGAATCCCATTTCAACCACAATTGCCTCTTCCATCATCTTCTGAACCCTTGCCTCAAGAGCATCATCAAATAACTGAGGGTATTCTTGACGAGCCACATGAATCACTGCCATCGCTCCATCAATATGCAGACTTTCATCACGAAAAACCCAGTTCGTTGCCGTTGCAAGCGCAGGCAAAAGCCCCTTGCTTCTCAAAAAATACACATAGGCAAACGATCCAAAGAAAAAAAGCCCTTCAATGCAAGAGGCAAAGCAGATGAGATTTTCTAAAAACTGCCTTCTCTTCTTATCCGTATCAAGAACATCAATTTTTTCAATAGCATCCATGTACTTGAAACAAAAGTCAGCTTTCAATTTCACTGAAGGAATGTTCTGATAAGCATCAAAAGCAGCCTTTCTTTCTTCTAAATCGGGAACGTAGTTATCTACCAAGAGAAGGTAAGTCTCAACATGAAGCATCTCTTCCGCAAGCTGTCGACCTAAAAACATGCGGTACTCAGGGGAATTGACATGCTTGTAGAAATTCAGCACCAGGTTGTGTGCAACAATATTGTCCGCAGTGGCAAAAAACGCCACTAGGCGCTTGATCAAATGAGCCTCAGCCGGTGTCAAACGATCACGAAGATGCTCGTAGTCCACCGAGAAATCTAACTCATCAGTTGTCCAAATGTTTTTAATGGAATTCTTGTAAAGCTGAAAAAACTGAGGATATTTCATCGGACGCAACGTCAGATCTAATCCAGTACTCAGTATCATAAATTCTCCTTCATTGACACGCCTCACAGGACGGCCCATTTTCTAAAGAACAAACAGAGGCAAGCGCACCGGAAGAAGACTCAATCGTA
>DAISZI010000003.1:17903-24954 GCA_036824885.1 Oligoflexia bacterium | reverse complement strand
TGAAGGGCCTTACCTCTTTGGATCTCAGAAGAAATGGCTTAGGAGATGAGGGGGCTCGGGTCATTTCTCAGATGAAGGGTATCAGTTGCTTGAATCTCAGTTGGAATGTAATCGGCGATCAGGGTGCGCAGAGCATTTCCCAAATGGAGGGTGTTGTCATTTTGAATCTTGGAGAAAATCGTATCGCAGATACAGGAGCCGAGAGTATTTCGAGGTTACAGGGTGTTTGCTCTTTGGATCTCAGCGGGAATAAAATCAGATCTCAGGGGGCTCAGAGCATTTCTCAGATGCACAGTATTACCTCTTTGAATCTCAGCAGTAATTACATCGGATCGGAAGCGGCTCGGAGTATTTCTCAAATGAAGGGCTTGACTTCCCTGAATCTTAGTTGGAATGCCATCCGAGATGCGGGGGCTCAGAGGGAATGGACTCGGAGACGCGGGGTCTCAAAGCATTTCGAGCATGAAGGATGCTTCCAGGTTTTCTTACTAGCTTGGTATACGAAACAGAATTTTCCGAGAGGTGCTTAGTCAGAAAAAATCTGAGTGTGGGGTTAGGCAATGGCATTGATCAGTGGAGGCAAAGTGTGAGTGGTGCGAATTCTTTTGGGAATCAATTTGTTCTGACAACTTTTGGAGAAAGCCATGGACCCGCGTTGGGGGCAGTGATTGATGGTTGTCCTGCCGGAGTTTTATGGGATGAGCGTTTTTTAAGGCAGGAGCTTGAGCGTAGGCGGCCTGGTGTTTCTGGTATTGTTTCTGGTCGGGAAGAAATGGATGAGCCAGAAGTTTTAAGTGGGGTTTTTGAAGGGAAGACTTTAGGAACTCCGATTGCGGTTTTGGTAAGAAATCAGGATGCTCGCTCGAAGGACTATCGGGAAATTGCTCAAAAACCACGGGTGGGACATGCTGACGATGTATGGTTAAATAAATTTGGTCTCAGTGATTTTCGTGGAGGTGGTCGTTCGTCGGGACGTGAGACACTTTCTCGTGTGATTGGCGGAGCTATTGCCAAAATGCTTCTCAAGCAGCTACTGCCTGAGCTGAAAATCATTGGATTTTCTCGTCAGATTGGTGCTTTGCAGGTAGAAGAAGAAGAGATTGCTTCTCTTCTGAAGCTTCCTCTTGCTTATCCATCGGATGCTTTTGTGGCTCGGTTTCCATCACAGGTGCAACAAAAGGAAGTGGAGCAACTTTTACTTCAAGCAAAAGAAGACGGGCATAGCTATGGCGGTATTGCAGAAATACGAGTCGTGGGTGTTGCTCAGGCTTTAGGACAGCCGGTATTTCACAAACTCAAAGCGGATCTTGCTTGTGCTTTCATGGGCGTGGGAGCAAGTGTTTTCTTTGAGGTGGGTGCTGGCATACTTGCTACCCTCTCAGAGGGGTCCGTATTTCATCGTGATCTCCATGGGTCTCATTACGGTGGAATTCGTGGAGGTATTTCAACAGGTGAGCCTTTGATTTTACGCGTTGGTTTTAAACCCACTTCAACCGTGCTTGAAAATGCTAAAAAAGGTCGCCATGATCCGTGCATTGTTCCGCGTGCTATTCCCGTCCTTGAATCGATGGTGGCCTTAGTCTTGGTGGATCACTTGCTTCTATCAAGAAGTGATAGGATTTAAGGTTTTTTCGAAGCTGATCTGAATTTTAGGTGTAGATTTCAAAACTTCAGAAGCTTGGGATTTCATACAGGAGGAGTTTTTTTTGGTTCGTGTGAGAGGTTTGAATATCATTAATAAAATCTATTTTAGTGCTAAGAGAATCATGTAATTGGTTTAATTCTTTCTTAAAGTCGAAAAATAATATATCATTGGCAATATCTAAAAAAATATCTTAATGAAGAATAAACTCCATTGTAGTTAATGAAATTTAAAAAACAATCATCAAAATTTATATTATTCCATTCATTATTTATTTATTTTGTGCTCAATCGCACATAGCATACGAGGGATCTTCCGATCATCAGCAAGATCGTAGAAGGTAAATCCAAGAATGTTATTTAACCAATTTTCAACGCTTGCGCTATATTTCCAAGAGAGGTAATGTAATACGGTCTTCCTAGGTATGGTGTGAAGATCTCTTTTAAAAGCGACCGGTTCTTCTTTGAAGGAAGGTAGAAAGCCTTCCTTAGTCATGATTCTCGCTTTATAGAACAATCCGAATAATTTCTCTTTGTCTTGGGGACTCTTTTCTTCTTGGAAGAGATTAGATGGGGGTTCTGGATTCTGAGTCGCTGGTGGGATCTTCTTTGGGATTTCTGCAGCAGGCATCATGCTTGTTTTGAGTTCTCGTCTATGGAAAACGGTACGATTCTCTCTCTCGTTACTTTCGAAAGGCAGCTTATTGGGGTTGAAGTTTGAGAAGGGTCTGTCATCAGATCTGTTAAAATTTTGTTCATCCCGAAAGTTTTTCCATGGATCGCTCTGCTTGTTTTCTCGAATTTTGGGCAGAGGCTTCATGAGCATAGGAATCAGAATTCGAAGAATATTGCTGATTCTGATTTTTAATTTCATCAAGAAATGTTTTTTTATTATTAATTGAAAGAATTAATTGCTCTGGATTTTCCTAAAAATCTAAAAATAATGCATCATTTTTAATTATTGATAAAAAATATTCTAATTGTTCTAATTTACAAAATACATTAAGAATAATGAAGGATCCATTCTCAAAATGGATTGCTTGTAATTCATCAGTTGTAGTTTGATCAATAGCATGCAGCATATCAGGGATCTTCCGATCATCAGCAAGATCGTAGAAGCTAAATCGAGAAATCTTGTCTAGCCGATTTTTGATACTACTATTTTTCCAAGAGAGATAATACAATGCGATATTTTTAGGGATGCTATTGGTTTTGCTATTTTGTGCAAGGGGTGGTAGGTAGCCTCCGTTAATTATGCTCCCTTGCTGTATCTAGAATCTCTGAAGAATCTTTTCTCTTTGGGGGACTTCTTCTGGGAAGGCATCAGGCTCGTGTTTTGGGTCGCTGGTGGGATCTTCTTTGCGGGTTCAAAATGCTGTTTTTTGGATACTGCCGCTGCTCGATGGGGGGAGCTGTTCCAGAAGCTCTGCCGTCATAGGTTTGGCCGTTAGTTCTATTCCATGGAATCTAGGGTTTCTTGGTTGAGGGGGCCTGTTTAAAGGAGGGCGATTTTCTCTTGTGTCGTTTTCGAAAGGTAATTGCCTGGGAGGTTCTGGGTTGAAATCGGGGAAGGAGCCTATTCTAAGATTGTGAGGATCCTCATCCTCGTTTGTTTCATCTGACTCGTCTTGATTTCTGGAATCTCCAGGAAAGCCTTCATCGTTACCCTCTTGGGGGGTTCCAATTCCTCAATCTTCCAGGTAGGCTTATCTTGTTTTCATTTTTTGACGTACAAGCGCTATCGAAACAAATAAATAGAAGCAAAAAAATGTCCTGATAAAATGGCCCCAGTAAAACATAAAACGATTTCTTTTTAAAAGATTTTTCAGTGTGAAATTATCACAGAAAAATATTATTGTGTGATTTTTTTTATTCGATTTAAATAATGCAGATAAATTTTTTATCATTATCTATTCCTGTCGTCTTCCTTGTGAGACAGTAAATTAATCAAAAAAGTTTATTTTTTTAGGGCTTTCGAGAAGAAAGGTCTATTGAATTAATTTATAAAAATTGTATCAATCTAGATTCTAGAACTCAGGGGTTCTCGGGGGAATGGTCCTCGTGATGGTAAAAAAAGAGAAAAAAACTTGACTCTACCCTTTGTCATGCATGAGGATTGAGGTAGTACGATGGTTCAGCAAGGTTCTGCGAGAATTTCTGAGATTGTTCAGCATCTGTCGATGCATGCTCCTTTGAGTGCTGCTGAGGATTGGGATCCCGTGGGTCTCTTGGTAGGTGATCCTTCTGCAAGTACTCGGTCGGTTGTCGTTTCTATCGATTTAACACAAGAAGTCATTGAGCTTGCTTTGGAAAAGCGAGCGGGCCTCATTGTGACTCATCATCCTTGTATTTTTCCGAAAAATGCAGCGATTGAATGCCTAGTGAAAGGCTCTCTCTTGTATTCGGTTTTGGAAAAGAAGATTGCGGTGGCCTCTTTTCATACTAATTTTGATCGATCTGCTTTAGAAGTGGCGCATGGGGTTGCGGAGGGTTTAGGTTTTCAGGAGCACGGCCGGCTTTTGGATGGCCCTGGATTTACAACAGAAATGATTCATGGAACAGGGTATGGTGTTTGGGGGAAATTTGCGGATCCCTTGCCTTTTGAGGATTTTTCCAAGAGAATTCTTGAACTTTTTTCACTGAAGGGTTTTTGGATGACTGCTTTAGCTCCTTCATGGGTGTCTCAAGTGGGGTTTGTCGCTGGGAAGGGTTCTTCTTTTTTAGAATCTGCTATTTCTTCAGGATGTGATTTGTTTGTGACGGGAGAGGTGGGGTACCATTGCTCCCTGAGTGGTTTGAATCGGGGTGTTTGTGTTTTGGAGTTAGGGCATCGAGAAAGTGAGTGTTTTTTTGGAGCAATCATTAAGAAGTGGCTTGCCCCTTGGGGTCTTTGTGTGGTCGAAGTGAATACTTCGAAACAGATTTTTTGGCAGGAGGTTGTACGTTCATGAGTTTAGCTATTCCATTGGTAGATCAATTAAAAAAACTGGCATATTTGCAGGAATTGGATTTGAAAATAGATGCGGTGAAAAAGGATCAGAGTTTTTTGCCTGAAGTTTTGAAGACGGTGGATGCGGATGTCCGGGAGCTTGATCAGAGGTTAAAGGTTGGTGAAGCCAAACTCAAAGAAATTGAAAAAGATCATTCTCAGCTGAAGTCCGCCCTTGTGCTTAACCAGGAGCGCATGACGCGTGCTCAAGCCAAGCTTGACGCAGCGGTTAACGCTCAGTCTTACCAGGCCGCAGTTAAGGAATTAGATCAATTAAAAAGGCTTAGTTCTTCTTTAGAGCAGCAGGTAGAGCAGATGCTTGCTGTTTTAGAAAGTGCACAGAGTCAATTGCAAGAGTTTCAAAACCAGTACGATCGGATCGTGGAAAAACGTACAGAAGAGGCGGATGTTGTTTGCGGAAAAGAAAATAAACTGCAGGGAGATTTGGGAGAGCTGCTTTCGGAGCGCTTGCGTTTTAGTGAAGGCTTAGATTTACGGATGCTTGCTCGTTACGATCGTGTGAGAGAAGCACGTTCAGGTTTGGGTATTGTTCCCGCAGTTGCTGGACGCTGTCATGGATGTAATATGGTGGTCCCTCCCCAGGTTTATAATGAAATTGTCGCTTGTGTGTCTTTGCATGCATGTCCGAGCTGTCATCGTATTTTATTTGTGCCTGAAGTTTCTTAGGCTGCAGATTGTTGAAGATTTGCTCGTTTTTGAGTCGGGGTCAAATTTTTTTGGCCTCGATTTTTGTGATTGTTTGAGAATCAAGAAGCATAAAGCTTGAATGCTGAGTCCTAGAAGAGGGTATCAAAAGATGCTGCTTGGATTTCGATAAAGATCTACTGATGTAGGCGCTGTAGGTGAGAAATGTGATCCACTCCAGCGTTTTGAGCGTCATTGTAAGAAAGATTCAAAGTGGTGATTTTACTCATCAGACAAATGCTGAAGGCGCCAAGAGCTTTGATGTAATTATGAGAAAGACTTAGGTTTGTGATCATCTGCATTTGCGAAATGCCTGAAGCCCCAACTTCAGCCTTTTTAAGTCTGGAAGAGTTGTTAAAAGTTCTTGCATGAATAAGGTTGTCATTCCACAAATGCGCAGATTTTTATCCTAGAAAGAAGGCTATCGTTATCTGAAAAGGTAAGAAAGATCTTCTGCCATCATTGCCCGAGCTACCTTCCAGGAAAGCAGGATAAGTAGCAATGCTTTTGACTTTTTGAATATCTTTAAAAATGAGGTCTTTATAAGAATGCATGGGAGCTATTACTTCTGTCAGATCTTTTTCTGATTTCTGATGAATTTTTCTTTTTTGCTCATACTTTTCGCACTTTCATCTCTAAGTGTTTTTTTAAAAAAGTATTTATTATTGTGAAAATTTTTCGCTCACTGAGCCGAGAAGTCAACTGAAAGAATCTGACTTCTTGATTAGGGGGATTACCTCATGCTTTTGAATTTTTGAATATGATAAATAGGTGGGCCCATGTGGTTGGGCGACTTACTTTTGGTGTCTTAATTCCATGGATTGCTCCGGGCTGACTGCTGTGGACCAACACTTCTTTGAATCCAGTCATCAGATGCATTGCATAATAGTCTTGCAAAGAAATTCAAATTTGCTATAGGTCAAATATGAAAAACACTACTGGGTCATCTCGTTTCTTTATGAGATTTAAAAAAATAAGACTATTTCTACTAGGGATCTTTCTTTTTTGGAACGCAGCTTGGGCAATGACCGAAGAAGAGCGATCAGAGCGGAAAGTTGGTTTTTTTTATTTGGGTCAAGTGAATTGTGAGAGGATTTTTCGTTTTTTGTCATCGTCAGATCTGGTAAGTAGTATGTTGACACGAAACAGTGCCGATGAAATGCGTGAAGCCGCATTTCATGTCTGTTCGACTCATCCATTATCTATCAACTATAAAAATATAGAAGATGATCTTCTTTTTAGCATAGGAAGAGGGTATGGCAAAAGAATGAAGATCTTAAATCTTTCTCATTCGACGTTTAATTTTTGTATGTTAAGAGAGCTTCCTGAAACGCTCGTTCACTTGTCACTTGATGGTGTGAGAAGTCAGAATGGATCTTTGGTATTCATTGATGAGCTTTTAAGAGCTCTTCCCAAGTTTAAGCATTTAAAAGCGCTTATCTTTAACTCGAATAGTAGAATCACTGATGCTTCCATGGCTGAGATGGTGCTGATTGCTGAGGTGCATGGTATTACCAAGTTACATATAGCTTGTGATGCTATTACTGATGTTGGAGCTTCTAGCATTGCCATGATGCCGGAGATCACCGATTTGAACCTCAAGGGTAATGACATCGGGCCTAGTGGAGCTTTGAATATTTCTCTGATGGAAAAGGTCACCAAATTGCATCTCAGTGGTAATCATGTCGGAGATGTTGGTGCAAGTTGCATCTCTCA
>DAISZI010000003.1:0-17893 GCA_036824885.1 Oligoflexia bacterium | reverse complement strand
CAAATGCAGAATGTCACCGATTTAAGCCTTGCTGCCAATCAAATTACGGATGTTGGAGCGCATCATCTTTCTCGCATGCAAGCAGTCGTAAATTTGAACCTTGCTGCCAATCAAATCACCCCTGTTGGCGCAAGTCACCTTTCTCGGATGCAGAGGGTCGCAGATTTGAATCTGTCGGTCAATCAAATAACTGATATTGGGGCGGTTTATGTTTCTGGTATGCAAGGGGTGGTGTCCTTGGCGCTTGCTGAGAATCGAATCGGGGATTTTGGTGCGCGTGTGATTTCTCAAATGCAAGGAGTCACCATTTTGAATCTTTCTAACAATCAAATCAGTGATGATGGGGCGGCTTCTCTTTTTGGAATGCAAGGCCTGACAGTCTTGTTGCTTCATGGAAATAACATCCAAAACCTTGAGCAAGTCGGGGCGTTTCCTTAGGTGTTTTCGGTGGCATGGGGGGGGGGATTTATATCATTGAAATTTGATTCGCATAGGTTAGACCAAGCGTTTGCTCAAAAGGTGGGATCCAGACAAAGGCAGACAAGCCTCGTTTTTTGTGCTAAGTTGTTAGGGCGCAGGATAGGTGATCGCTGGTTCTTTCGTGGTTACATGAAAGAGCGGGAGGAAAGTCCGGGCTCCGTAAAGCAAGGTACTGGTTAACGGCCAGGCACTTTTTTTGAGAAGAAAAGGTGACGGAAAGTGCAACAGAGAAAATACCGCCTGGGTCGTAAGATCTGGGTAAGGGTGAAATGGTGAGGTAAGAGCTTACCGCGTTTTTGGTGACAAAAATGGCATGGCAAACCCTACTTGGAGCAAGGCCAAATAGGAGAGTTTCGGATTCGCTTGATCTATACTTTCGGGTAAGGCCGCTTGAGATTTAAGGTAACTTAAATACTAGAGGAATGGTCACCTCCAATGATTTGGGCAGTTCTGGGTCGTTGAAGACAGAACCCGGCTTATCGTCCTGCGCTTTCTTTTGCATGTTCAGGTTAGGCATGGTATGAGCGATTCATTATGAAAACCTGGAGTATAGCTGATTCGTTGAAGTTGTATCATATCGAAAACTGGGGGGATCAGTACTTTAGTATTAATCCCGCAGGTCATTTGACGGTGCATCCCAAGGGTGCTGAGGGGCTTGGGGTCGATTTGAAGACCATTGTCGATGAAATTCGGAAAGAGGGGCTGAGGCTTCCTGTGTTGATCCGTTTTCAGGATCTCATCCGTCATCGTGTGGTGACGTTGAATGAGACTTTCCGTAAGGTCATTGCTGAGTTCGGCTACCAGGGGCATTATCAGGGGGTCTATCCGATCAAAGTAAATCAAATGAGAGAAGTGGTAGAAGAGATTATTGATGCAGGCAAGTGCTATAACTTCGGATTGGAAGCCGGGTCTAAAGCAGAGCTTGCGGCAGTGATTGCGATGAATACCAATTCTCGTGCCCTGATCATTTGTAATGGATACAAAGATTACAGCTTCATTAAGATGGCTTTGATGGGGCTGAAGCTGGGCAAGCGTGTTTTAATCGTGATTGAAAAACTTTCGGAGTTATATCAGGTGGTGAGTGTTGCTCAAGAGCTAGGGGTGAAGCCTTTTTTGGGAGTGCGTGCTCGGTTGAGTTCTAAGGGAAGTGGCAGATGGGAATCCAGTGGAGGAGAGGATGCTAAATTTGGGTTGACGACTTCTGAATTGTTGCATGCCATCTCTTTTTTGAAGGAGAAGGCATTGGAAAGTAGCTTTAAGTTATTGCATTTCCATATTGGATCTCAGGTAACGAATATTAAAATGATCAATGATGCAGTGAAAGAAGCAACCCGCATTTATGCAAAATTGATGAAAATGGGACTGGATCTTGAGTTCTTGGATGTCGGGGGGGGCTTGGGCGTTGATTACGATGGATCTCGTACGAGTTTTGAAAGTTCTACAAATTATTCGTTAACGGAGTATATTCGTGATGTCGTTTATTCTATTCAGGAGGTCTGTGCTTCCGAGAAGGTGCGTGAGCCCCATATTGTTTCAGAAAGTGGTCGTGCTTTAGTGGCTCATCATTCGGTGCTGATCGTCGACGTTATTGATCATATTGAAATGGGTGCTGCACCCGCGAATCTTGAAGAAACGGTGGATGAAAATGCCGTGGTGAAAGAAATGCGTTATTTGTCTCAGCAGTTTTCTGCTAAGAATTTATTGGAGCACTTTCATGATGCGTTGCAGCGAAAAGAAGAGGCTGTGAGCATGTTTAATTTGGGATTTTTGTCTTTGGAAGATCGAGCTAAGGTGGAGTCCCTTTTTTGGCAGATTTGTCGGGTTGTTTATAAAAATGCTAAGGGTTTGAAATATGTTCCGGATGAGATAGAGGCTTTGAGCAAGAGCCTTGCGGATCAGTACCTGTGTAATTTTTCTTTGTTTCAGTCAGTTCCTGATCATTGGGCTATTCAGCATTTGTTTCCCATTGTTCCGATTCATCGGCATGATGAAAAGCCGACTCGTGAAGCCATACTCGTAGATATCACTTGTGATTCTGATGGAAAAATTTGCAAGTTTATTGATTTAAGAGGTATCAAAGATACTTTGTCGTTGCATGCGTTGAAGCAGGAAGAATCTTATTACCTTGGCATTTTTTTAATGGGAGCCTATCAGGATATCATGGGAGATTTGCATAATCTCTTTGGTCGTGTCAACGAAGTTCATATTTTTTTAGACGAAACAGAGACTGGGGGATATTATATTGAAGAGGTCATTGAAGGTAATACGATTGGCAAGGTACTTTCTTGGATTCAGTACATTGCCAGTGATTTAGAAAAAAGGGTTAAGGAGCAAATTGATGCTCGTGTGAAAGAGGGTCAAATGAAGCCTCGTGAAGGGGTGGAGTTTCAAAAATTTTATGAGGATTTATTGAAAAGTTACACTTATGTAGATTTTAGGAAGTCAGAAGGAAATTGATGGAAGAGTTTTTAGTCAGACGCAAGGCTTTGATGCAGGCAAATCCAGGTGCTGCTTTTTTAATTCCTTCTCCGGTTTTGTCTATCCGCAATGGGGATGTGTACCATCTTTTTCGTCAGGACAGCGATTTGTATTACTTGACCGGTTTTCAGGAGGCTGAGTCTTGTGCTTTGTTGCTGGAGGGACGCTTGGTACTTTTTGTGATGCCGTCAGATCCTCTGAAGGAGCTTTGGGAGGGGAAGCGTTATGGTTTACAGGGGGCTCAAGCTATTTCTGGTGCTGACGCTGTTTATCCGATCACGGAATTGAGAACACGACTAGCGGAGCTTTTAAAAGATACACAGAGGCTTTATTACCGTTTAGGGCGGGATGCTTCTAGGGACCGTTGGGTCATTGCGGTGCTCCAGGAGATTCAGCAAAAAAAAGGGAGGCTTGCGGGTGGGCTTTTGCCTGTGATGGATCCCTCGTCGATTTTAGGAGAGATGCGATTGTTGAAAAGTCCTGGGGAGCTTGAGCTGATCAAAAAAGCCTGTAGTATTTCCGCGCGAGCTCATCGTTTGGTCATGGAAGAGGTGCGTTCAGGGATGGTTGAACGGGAGGTAGAGGCAAGGTTTGAATTTTTAGTCAAAAGTCAGGGTTGCTCAAGATTGGGTTATCCGACGATTGTTGCAGGTGGTAGTCGGGCTACTTGTTTGCATTACCATACCAATGATCAGATTTTAGAAGATGGAACCTGCCTTCTCGTGGATGCGGGGGGGGAGTTTGAGTATTATACGGCCGATATCACACGTACGTTTCCTGTAGGAAAAAATTTTAGTAAGGTTCAAGCAAAGTTGTACGACTTGGTTTTGGCAGCACAGAAGCAGGCCATTGGGATGGTTGCACCTGGAGTGCCAGTCAATGAGATTCATCAAAGGGCTTCTGAGGTCTTGATGCAGGGGGTACTTTCTTTAGACTTGTTGCCTGCTGAGCGAAGCGAGCTTGGATTGAAGGCGTTTTATCCTCATGCTACGAGTCATTGGTTAGGTTTGGATGTGCATGATGCTGGGATGTATACCCAGGAGGGGAGGCCTAGGTTGCTTGAAGCGGGGATGGTCCTTACGGTTGAACCGGGATTTTATACCCAGGATCAAGACACTTGGATTGCTGAGGCTTACCGGGGGATCGGAATTCGCATTGAGGATAATATTCACGTCACTTCTGAGGGGTGTGAGGTGCTTACGGTAGGGGTTCCTAAAGAGCGTGATGCAATCGAATCACTCCGCCATTAAATTAGGTCCTTTTACCCTGGATCATCCGTTTATTTTAGCTCCTATGGCAGGTATTACGCATAGTGTCTTCAGGCGTTTGATGCGACGGCATGGGAGTGCTATGGTGGTTTCAGAGCTGATTTCTGCTTGTGGTATTTTATATGGAAGTGCAAATACCCTGGATCTTTTGAAATTTCATGAAGAAGAGCGATGTTTAGGATTTCAGATCTTTGGTCATGATACTGAGGCGCTCTGTAGCGCTGCGCAGCACTTAGAGCGCTTGGGTGTCGATTTTGTAGATTTGAACTTGGGTTGTCCTGTGGGCAAGGTGGTACAGAAAGGAGCAGGTGCCGCTATGTGCCGGGATCTTCTTGGTCTGAGAAAGACGCTTGAGTGTTTGGTTCGGTCGGTTCGCATTCCTGTGAGCATTAAGATTCGAACGGGTTGGGATGCTCATTCTCGTAATGCGTTGGAGGTGGTTCGGGTGGCATCGGATGCAGGGGTGAGTTGGGTTGCGATTCATGGGCGTACCCGTGCTCAAGGATACCAGGGGCGTGCTGATTGGGAATTTATAGGAAATGTGAAGGCCAAAAGTTCTCTTCCTATTCTTGGTAATGGAGACTTGATGACAGCACAGTCTGCTTGGGAGGCCTACCATACGTATCAGGTGGATGGGGTACTGATTGGACGCGCTGCTTTAAAAAATCCTTTTATTTTTGAGCAGGCTTTTTCGCTGGGGCGTGGCGATCCGGTAGAGCCGGTGCACGCAGAAAGGTACCTGGATCTTTTAAGAGAGTTACGTGCTTTGCTGGAGCAGGAGCCGCAACGGCGTTCGATGCTTTACGCAAGGAAGTTTTTAGCCTGGTTTGCTTCGGGATTTCCAGGTTGTCATGGATTTAGAACGCAGGTTTTTTCTATTTTATCTGCTGAAGATCTGTGGGAGGAGTCCTTTCGTTTTTTTGGATCACAGGTTTTAAGAGACGATTCTTTTGATCCGTCTTTTCTAGCCGGTGGGCATGGATGAAAAAGAAGGCGCATGCTGCATAAAAATCTTATTTCTTCATTGTTTTAAAAAGTGTATATTCCATCTTAGATTTTTTAAATTTTGAATAAAATTACCTTGGTGCGCAACCGCCTTGGTTTTTTGTTTTTAAAGGGTGCTATTTTGAGAATTGGTGTCTTTGACTCAGGAATTGGTGGAATGACAGTTCTTGAGCATTTGAAAAAAAAGTTTGCTCGGGCGTCTTTTGTCTATTTAGGAGACACGGCTCATTTGCCTTATGGCAATAAAACCAGCTTACAGGTGGAGCGTTTTGCTTTAGATGGTCTTCAAAGGCTGAAAGAAAAAGAAATTCAAGCGTTGGTCGTTGCTTGTCATACCATTTCAAGTTGTGCGTTGCCTGCGATTCGGCAATTCATGGATCCGATTCCCGTCATTGGAATGCTTGAGCCTGCAGTGAAGACGGTTTTTCATGTTTTGCAGACTCTTCCTGAAGGTCGATGTATTCGGATTTTGGTGCTCGCAACTGAAGCGACGGTACGCAGTCATGTCTATCGGCATGCTTTGGAAACGATGATGCCTGAACGCTACCGTGTGATTGAGCAGGACTGTCCTGCTTTGGCTTCGATGATTGAGCGCGGCTGGGAGGGGCATCCTTTGCTGGAGGAGGCAATTTTTCGGTATGTAGCCCCGCATGTTTCTTTAGCGCCTGAAGAGGTAGGCATTGCTCTTTTGGCCTGTACTCATTACCCTTGGGCAAGGCAGGTTTTTGAGCGTGCTTTACCCGGTTGGATGGTGGTGGATGCGGCTCAGCAGACTGCGTCTTTTTTGGAGGAAAGTGCCTTGATGGCGAACGGACTTTGGACAAAAAAACCGGATATTGAGTGGATGTTCACCGGTGCTCATGTGTTGACAGAGTTTACGAGAGGTTTGATGGGTCAGTTGGAGGGGCGTTCGTGAGAGCGAAGGTTCATTTGTGCTGCCATGAGCCCAGCTAAGTATCCGTCCTCGTAGTGAAAAAAGACGTCTTGGGCAAGTTTTGGAAAATCGTGACCACTGAGAATATCCTCTGCCGTGATTTCTGGAATACGTTCTTGAGCTAAATGAAAGAGTTTTTTTTGCTGGTGGTCAATTAATTTTTGAATGACCTCCATTTTGGCAGAGAAAATTTCCTGAGGGCTTTTTTTTGAGTTCTCAGAAGTTCTGCGTAACGCTCGCCTTTTTTTACCGGCTTCGTACCTTCTTTGATCCTCTTGGGTTTGAGGGATGAGTGGAGGAACAGGTGTAGGGCGTTTATTTTCATCGAGTGCAACAAAAGTAGTGTAAGCTGTTGCTTTGTGCTCTAGGGTGCCTGAGAGTGGATCTTCGGACTCAATGCGTACTCCTATTTCCATGGAGGTGCGAGAGACAAAATTGACACGTGCATGCAGGTAAACGAATGCGCCTAATGGGATGGGGCCTAAAAAGTGCATGGAATCCATAGAGGCTGTAACGACAGCTTTTCTGGAATGTCGGGCAGCGACTATGGTGGCGATGATGTCGACCCAACTCATGAGGGTGCCGCCGAAGATGGTTCCCATGGCGTTTGTGTTGGGCGGTAGGACTAACTGGGACATTGTGACTGAAGAGGCGGCGGGAGTTTTTTCCTGAATTTCATCCATAGCGAGCTTTCCTATAGGAAACTCTTATACTCTATTCTGAGCGATTTGGGTAGTTAAGGAGTAAAAAAACCTGTGTTCTTGAATATTAAGCTTGCCGTAGGGAAAATCTCGTTCGTATACTGGTGGGGGTTGAAGGAGGAGGATGGAAGTTTTGAAGGAAGAGCCAGAGGGTTCGGCATTGGTCCATTCGCTTGTTTCTTTAACGGGGTTGCCCGAGGTTTTGGTAGTGTCAGAATTGGAGGAGCTTTTTGAAAGAACGGGGTATGCTCCTGAGCGGATCAAGCTGGAACAATTGAGGGAGGCTTTACTTGTTTATTTGGAGGAGGTGCATGCTTCGTTCGTGGATACCAAGGGGTGAGTGCCGTTTTTGAATTTCATTCAGATGCGTGGCGGGTTTCGTGTATAATGGCGGCCAGATTGAGAGGTTTCAATGGTAGGTTCAGAGGGGTTGCGTGCTCCATCCAGTTTAGTTTCATCGGGGTATTTCCATGCTCCCGAGTCCAATTATATTCCTAATCCTATTGTTGTCGAGCAGACGCCTCGTGGTGAGAGGCAGTACGATATTTATTCCAGGTTGCTCTTAGATCGGATTGTTTTTTTGGGTACAGAAATCAATGATACCGTGGCGAATCTTTTGGTTGCTCAGCTTCTTTTTTTAGAGTCTTCAGATCCTGATAAAGATATCCATCTTTACATCAATTCGCCGGGGGGCTCGGTTTATGCGGGTCTTGGTATTTATGATGTGATGCAGTTTATCAAACCCGATATTTGTACTTATTGTATTGGTATGGCTGCGAGTATGGGGGCATTGCTGCTTTGTGCAGGAGCTAAGAAGAAAAGATTTAGTTTACCTCATAGTAGAATTATGATTCATCAGCCTTTGGGTGGAGCAAGGGGTCAAGCGTCAGATATTGAGATTCAGGCTAAGGAGATTTTGTTTTTAAAAGACCGTTTGAATCATATTCTAGCAGAGCATACCGGAAAAAGTATTGATCAAATTCGTAAAGATACGGATCGGGATAATTATCTGTCGGCGCAAGAAGCAGTAAAATACGGTCTTATTGATCAAGTCGTGGAAAAAAAGGTGACAGTGTGAAGTCCAGGCTTGAGCTTGGGTGAGGAGTTAAAATGGACGGTAAAAAAGGTGATAGCTTTAATAATCTTTGCTGCTCTTTTTGTGGAAAAAATCAACGAGAAGTTAAGAAACTGATTGCTGGTCCTACGGTTTATATTTGTGATGAGTGTATTGAGCTTTGTAATGATATCATTGCCGAGGAAGGACAAAAAGAAGCTCCCGTTAGGTCTCCTCAATCCATTCCTAAGCCTGCTGAAATTAAGGCTATTTTAGATCAGTATGTGATTGGCCAGGATCGAGCTAAGCGTATCTTGTCAGTGGCAGTTTACAATCACTATAAAAGAATTCATCACAGAGCAGATAAAAAAACTAAGGATTCTCGAGATGCTGTTGAGTTGCAAAAAAGCAATATCTTGCTCATTGGCCCTACGGGTTCTGGGAAGACCTTGCTTGCTCAGACATTAGCTAGATTCTTGAATGTGCCTTTTGCGATTGCGGATGCAACTACATTGACAGAAGCGGGGTACGTGGGAGAAGACGTTGAGAATATTATTCTGAATTTACTTCAAAGCTGCGATAACAATATAGAAAAAGCCCAGAGGGGTATTGTCTATATTGATGAAGTCGACAAGATATCGCGCAAGAGCGAAAATCCTTCCATTACCAGGGATGTGAGCGGAGAAGGGGTGCAGCAAGCTTTATTGAAGATCATAGAAGGAACAGTGGCTAATGTTCCGCCTAAAGGGGGACGTAAGCATCCTCAGCAAGAATTTGTTCACGTAGATACCTCCAATATTCTTTTTATTGTTGGGGGAGCTTTTGTGGGTATTGACCGCATTATTGGAATGCGAAAAGGCAAGAGAAGTTTAGGATTACAAGCGAATATTCAGTCTAAGATCCAAGAAAGTTCTTCTGCGTTGATCTCGCAGGTGGAGCCTGAGGACTTGATCAAATTTGGATTGATTCCCGAGTTTATTGGACGACTTCCTGTGGTTGCAACTTTGGAGGAGCTTGATAAAACAGCGCTTGTTGAGGTATTGACGAAACCTCGTAATGCCTTAACCAAGCAGTACACGAAACTGTTTGAATACGATGACGTGGCTTTAGAGTTTGAAAGTGGAGCGTTAGAAGCTATTGCAGAAGAAGCCATCAAGAGAAATACCGGAGCTCGTGGATTGCGTGCGATTTTAGAGCAATCTATGCTTGAGGTGATGTATGATTTACCTGCCAATAGCAGTATTAAAAAATGTGTTGTGACGAAGAATGTGATTCTGAAGGGCGAACGGCCTGTCATGCTTTTAGCGGATGGTTCGGAGATTTCGTCTGATGAGAAAACGGATTCACAGAAAAAAGCTGAGAGCGCTTAGCGCTTTTTCGTTTAAGAAGTACTCAAGAAAGGACGCTGATGAGCGCAAGCAAGTACGATCCGCGGAGTGATTTTCGTCGTGAATCTCGAAGTCGTTATCACCGGGTGAAGGTGCCTGTGTTGCCTTTGAGGAATGTGATTATTTTTCCGCACATGGTTGTGCCGCTTTTTGTTGGTCGTGAAAAATCGATCAACGCATTAGAAGAGTGCGTGAGTCAAAAAACCGATCTTTTCTTGGTGGCGCAAAGACAGGCAACAACGGTGATGCCGGGGGAAGAAGATATCTTCCAGGTGGGAACGATTGGGACGATTTTACAGATTCTCAGACTTCCTGACAATACGGTGAAAGTTCTCATTGAAGGCAAAAAAAGAGGTCGTATTGTTGAGTACTACGAAAACGATCGATTAATCGAGGCTGAAGTGGAAGGCATTGAGGATTCAGCTGAATTTAGTTTAGAAGTGGATGCGTTGATCCGTTCTTTGAAATCTACTTTTGAGAATTATATCAGGCTGAATAAAAGAATTTCTCCTGAAATGCTCATGAGTGTGAATGCGCTTGAGGAGCCTTCTAGGCTTGCGGACTTAATTGTGGCACATTTGAATTTGAAGTTTGAAGACAAGCAAGAAATGCTTGAAACAGAGGACCCTTCGAAACGCTTAGAAAAATTACTCCATTTGATGCAGGGAGAAATTGAGATTTTACAGGTAGAGCGTCGGATTCGCACCCGCGTCAAAAAGCAGATGGAGCGTTCTCAAAAAGAGTACTACCTCAACGAGCAGATGCAGGCTATTCAAAAAGAGCTCGGAGAAAAAGACGAATTTAAGGCGGAATTGAATGCCATTGAGAAACAAATTCGATCGAAGTTAATTAGCAAAGAAGCGAAAGACAAGGCAACGCGTGAGTTGAAAAAATTGAGAATGATGTCGCCTATGTCAGCTGAGGCCACGGTCGTTCGAAATTATATTGATTGGCTGATTTATTTGCCTTGGTCTGAATACACGCAGGATCGCAATGACCTTCAGATAGCAGGGTCTGTTTTAGACGAAGATCATTATGGTCTTCAAGAGGTGAAAGAAAGGATTTTAGAGTACCTTGCAGTACGGGTGCTCACGCAGCATTCTAAAGGTCAGATTCTTTGTTTTGCAGGTCCTCCGGGGGTAGGTAAGACTTCACTTGCAAAATCCATTGCTAAATCACTGAATAAGAAATTTGTGCGTTGTTCTTTGGGTGGGGTTCGAGATGAGGCAGAGATTCGTGGTCATCGAAGGACCTATGTGGGGGCTTTGCCTGGAAAAATCATTCAATCATTAAAAAAAGCAGGCTCTTCCAATCCTGTTTTTTTGCTCGATGAAGTCGATAAAATGAGTACCGATTTTCGGGGGGATCCTTCATCCGCTTTGCTTGAGGTTTTAGATCCTGAGCAAAATGTCGCTTTTGGAGATCACTATTTAGAAGTAGATTACGATCTTTCTCGAGTGATGTTTATTTTAACAGCAAATTCTCTTTACAATATTCCTAAGCCGCTTTTAGATCGAATGGAAGTGATCACCATCTCAGGATATACGGAGGTTGAAAAGAATAATATTGTTCAGAAATACCTTATTTCTAAGCAGATGGAAGCCCATGGATTGAGTCCAGGAGATATCAAAATTGCAGATTCTGCGATTCGTGGCTTAATTAGAAATTATACCCGTGAAGCAGGGGTGAGAAATTTAGAACGTATGGTGGCAACACTTTGTCGTAAAGTGGCCAAGCAAATGGTCGATCGAAAAACAGAGTCTAAATCTCAGACAAAGGTGAAGAAATCTACGGGTGTGATTCAGATTCAAGATTCAGATTTAGAGGAAATGCTCGGTCCTGCACGTTACACCGTGAACAAGGTAGAAGAACAAAATGAGATTGGATTGACCAATGGTTTGGCTTACACGGAATCAGGTGGGGATCTTTTACAGATTGAAGTGAGTGTGGTCCAAGGCAAAGGTCAGGTAAAAATCACAGGTAAGTTGGGAGAGGTGATGCAGGAATCTGCTGCAACAGCGATGAGTTACGTGCGTTCACGGGCTTTCTTGCTTGGGTTAGATAAGGATTTTTACCAGAATATCGATATTCACCTTCACGTTCCGGAGGGGGCGGTGCCTAAAGATGGTCCTTCTGCAGGGATCACGATGGCAACTGCGATTACGAGTGCCTTAGCGAAAATTCCAGTCAAACGGGATGTTGCCATGACGGGGGAGATCACCCTTCGGGGAAGGGTGCTTCCTATCGGTGGGTTAAAAGAGAAATTGCTTGCAGCAAAAATCGGAAATATCAAAACGGTGTTGATTCCTAAGGGAAATGTGCCTGATTTAAAGAAGGTGCCTACAGAAATCTTGGAGGGCCTTAAGATTGTACCGGTTGAGCATGCGGATGAAGCACTGAGGTTGGCCTTGGATTTGAAAGATCCTGCAACGTTTTTAGTGCATCAGGATGATCAGAATCGGCTCGGCGTTTCTGAATTGCCGCGTGAAGAGGTCGTGGGAGGAAAATCTAAGTCTGTTCAGCACTGACTGGGGAGAATTTTCTTGACCTGGTAGCTTAGGTGGACTAGCCTGATGCGTCTGATCACTAGAAGATGGAGTTGCCTTTGGGGGCCTTCGATTTTCTGAGTGTTATCTAATGAGTTTACGTATCAGGAAAGGAAGTTCATGCCCACCATCAATCAGCTGATTCGCAAGGGCCGTTCCAATAGGGTTTGGAAAACGAAGTCTCCCGCTTTGCAGCGTTGTCCTCAGAGGCGAGGGTTTTGTACACGTGTTTACACGAATACCCCTAAAAAGCCTAATTCTGCCATTCGAAAAGTTTGTCGTGTTCGTTTGACCAATAAGTATGAGGTGACCTCGTACATTCCTGGGATCGGACATAATTTGCAAGAGCACTCTATCGTATTGATTCGCGGAGGTCGTGTGAAGGATCTACCGGGAGTGAGGTACCACACGATTCGTGGAACCTTGGATGCTCAAGGGGTTGCCAATCGTAAGCAGGGACGCTCTAAATACGGGACTAAAAAGGTCGCGGCTGCGGCTACTGCCAAGTAGAAAAAAGGATTTAATCGAATGGGTAGAAAAACATTTATTCGCAAACGTGAGATTCTTCCTGACCCCAAATTTAATGATGTGGTCGTTGCTAAGTTTATTAGTAGTCTTCTGAAAGAGGGCAAGAAATCTATTGCTGAGTCGATCTTCTATGGTTGTGTCGATGTGATACAGACTCGTACGGGAGATGATGGTTTGAAGCTTTTTAAAAAGGCGCTAGAAAATGTCAAGCCCCTTTTAGAGGTGAAGTCTCGTCGTGTAGGTGGAGCCACTTATCAGGTTCCTGTGGAAGTGAAGCCTGCGCGTCGTCAATCTTTGGCTTCTCGTTGGTTAATTGAGTGTGCGCGAACACGTCCTGAGCATTCGATGGC
Organism: Oligoflexia bacterium; assembly: GCA_036824885.1. Taxonomy (GTDB): domain Bacteria; phylum Bdellovibrionota; class UBA1018; order UBA1018; family UBA1018; genus DAISZI01. The sequence goes on along the minus strand of DAISZI010000003.1, from coordinate 5,161 downwards.
GGAGCGCTTGGCTGCGGAGATGATCGATGCTTCCAATGGTCGTGGAGGTGCGATGAAGAAGCGAGAAGATGTGCATAAAATGGCTGAAGCGAATAAGGCCTTTGCTCATTACCGTTGGTAGGTGCATTTTTCCTTGTGTTTTAGGGACTTTCCATGAGTGAAGTTCTTAAAAAAATTCGCAATATTGGCATCATGGCGCATATTGATGCCGGAAAAACGACGACCACTGAACGCATTCTTTATTATACAGGCAAGACGCATAAGCTAGGAGAGGTTCATGAGGGCACTGCTGTCATGGATTGGATGCCTCAGGAGCAGGAGAGGGGGATTACGATTACCTCAGCTGCTACCAGTTGTTTTTGGCGTGATCATCATATTCAGATCATAGATACCCCGGGACATGTAGATTTTACGATTGAGGTGGAGCGATCTTTACGCGTTTTAGATGGTGCAGTGGCGATTTTCTGTGCTGTGGGGGGAGTGGAGCCACAGTCTGAGACGGTGTGGAGGCAGGCGGACAAATACCGAGTGCCTCGGATAGCATTCGTGAACAAAATGGACCGGGTAGGAGCAAACTTTTTTGATTTGCTCACGCAGATGCACCAGAAATTGCGAGCCAATGCTGTGGCCATTCAGATTCCTTGGATCGAAGAAGGTTTTTGTGGGGTTGTCGATTTAATTGAGATGGATGCTATTTTGTGGCGTTCTCAGGATTTGGGGGCTGGATGGGAGAGGGTTCCTATTCCCGAGTCTTTAAAAGAGCAAGCGAATCAGTTTCGAGAGCGACTTTTAGAGACTGTGGCGGATCATGACGAAGCCTGCATGGATCTTTACTTATCAGGAGGGCTTTTTGAGCCAGAGGATATCCGTCGTGCGCTTCGTAAAGCCTGTTTGAAGATGGAAGTTGTTCCGGTGCTTTGTGGGGCGAGTTTTAAGAATATAGGAGTTCAGCCGATGCTGGACGCGATTTTAGATTACCTTCCCTGTCCATTAGATCTTCCTGCGGTAGAAGGAAGAGACCCTCAGGATTTGAATCAGGTTTTAGTGCGTAAGGCGGATATTTGTGAGCCGTTTTCTGCATTTGCATTTAAAGTCATGAATGATCCTTTTGTCGGGCAGCTCACGTATTTTCGGGTTTACTCGGGTCAAGCAATGTCTGCTTCTATGATTTACAACGCTTCTCAAGGCAAACGTGAGCGGTTAGGCAGACTTTTGAGCATGCATGCGAATAAAAGGGAAGACCGAGACAGTGTTTCTGCGGGTGAAATTGTAGCAGCGGTGGGACTTCGGTTTACTAGTACCGGAGATACCTTGTGCGATGAGCGTGCACCTATTTTATTTGAGAAGATGGAATTTCCTGAGCCAGTGATTTCTGTTTCTATTGAGCCTCAGACACAAGCGGATCAAGAAAAGTTAGGCAAAGCTTTAGAGCGTTTTGCAGTGGAAGATCCTTCTTTGAGGATTCATTTTCATGAGGATACCGGTCAGACATTAGTGAGTGGGATGGGTGAGTTACATCTTGAGATCATTTTGGATCGGATGCGCCGTGAATTCAAAGTGGAAGGTCATGTCGGAAAACCTCAGGTTTCTTATAAAGAGGCCATGAGTACTGCTTCAGAAGGGGAGGGGAAGTTTATCCGGCAAACCGCAGGCAAGCACCATTATGGTCATTGTATCGTTCGCTTGGAGCCTTGGGCAGATGCTCCTACTGGGACAGACTATGTTTTTTCCAATATCGCTCCTACTGAACAAATTCCTAAGATGTTTGTGCCTGCTATTGAGCAAAGTTTGAAAGAGTCGATGCTTGCGGGAGTGATTGCCGGTTATCCCATGCTAGGAATTCGTGCGACTTTGTTGGGGGGATCGTTCCATGAGACAGATGCTACTGAGGCTGCTTATAAAATGGCAGCAAGCATGGCGTTTCGGGATGCGGTTCTCAAGGGAAGTCCTCAGCTTCTTGAACCTATGATGGCTTGTGAAATAGTCTGTCCTGAGGAATGTCTAGGCTCGGTGATGGGGGATTTAAATTTTCGCCGGGGCAAGGTTTTGGATATTTCTATGCGTCAGCACCTTCAGGTGATTGAGGCTTTAGTGCCTATGTCAGCGATGTTTGGTTATGCGACTGATTTGCGTTCTTGTTCCCAAGGAAGAGCGACGTATTCTATGGTCTTTTCCCATTACGAGCCTGTTTCAGAGGCGATGTCTCATCAAATTCGAGTGCAAGCGGGTGTGATTGTGGAGTAGGGTTACGAGTTTAATCTGAGTGACAACGAAGGTGTGCTGTTCTTTTGCATGGGAGGGGTTCACCAGTCTGATTTTCAAAGTTTGGTTTTTTTGCATCAGTTCATTTAACTGAGCTTTCCCGGTAGGTCCAATGGAATTGGCAGTAATATTCAATTTTTTTAGTTGGGTAAGGTGAGCTACTCCAGCATCCTCAATGAGATTTTCACTAATATCCAAGATGGTGAGTTTTTGGAGTTTGGCGATATGAGCTGCCACCTGATAAGTAATTTTATTGTAGCTGAGATTTAAGCTTGTGAGCGATGACATATGAGCGAGTCAGGTCCTATTTCATTCCGCGTAAGTGAGATTCAGTATTGTGAGCTGTGAAATTTGAGAAATGTGAAAAGCAGCGGTATGTTCTATTTTATTTCGGCTAAAATTCAGATTTGTGACTAAGGGCATTTTAGCGATTTCAGCAGCACCAGAATCACCAATATCATTGATGTTTAGATCTAAAATTGTGATCCACGGAATTTGAGAAATTTCATAAGTAGAGGTACCGTTAGCCTGGATATTATTGCAGCTAAGATTCAAGCTTGTGAGCCACAACATTTTAGAAATAGAATCCGCACCAATATCCCCGATTTTATTTTTGTTAAGATTTAAATCTCTAAGGTTGGTTAGTTGAGAGATTATGGTTATCGTAGAGTTTTTGATGCCTATGCAGTCAAAGTAAAGTTCTAGTTTTTTTAAGTTTTTAAATATTAAGATAGTATTTGCAGAATTATCATTAAAAATGGAATTATAAGAAAGAATCAATAATTGTTCAAGGGTTGTGGAAATTTCATTTAATAAGAAATGACCAAGATTTGAAAAATGAATACTTAATATTTTGATGTATCTATAATAACCTTTTTTGATATTTAAGTAAACTTCACAAATTGTTTCTTTTGCAAGATTTAGTGATCGTTTTGAGCAGAAACGGGGTGCGACTTCGTGAATTTCAACGCGTTTTTTTTCACTAGCATGAAGTTTACAATCTCACTTGATGATAAAAAGCTAAGAATGGTATAAGTATTAAAACAAAGCAAATTGTAATTATCTCCAGTATAGATCTGCGCTAAGTGCTCTTCTGGATTCATTTGCGAGGTCTTTTCTGGAGCTTTCTTCGGGCAATTTTCTAGGGTTTGAGCTGGGAGCTCTTCTAGGTGGGTTGGGGGATTTTTTGGAATTTGTTTCGATTTTTTTTTTGTTCTTTTCTTGCTTCATTCATTTTCTTGGTTGCGCAACCTATAGTCGAGGAAAGAAGAAAAATGATTTTAGTGTCTTTTTAAATGTCATATAAAAATGAGGGTGCTCCTTGACCATAATTTTTTTATTATTTTGAAAGTAGAAATCACGAATCTATTCCAATCATAAAGTTCTTTTATTGTTGTTTGTCTACTGAATAGATTTATTTTATGCAGGAACTGCCTGAGTATAGCTGGCTTGAGCTCTTCACTGGATATCAGAATTGAGGTAGAGATCGTGGTAGAATTTAGGACTAGGGGCGGGTTGTTTGTTTCCCGAGGTTAAATTTAAGGGGGAGTATCATGTTAAGTGCATGAAATAACTCAAAGAGTCTGTTTGTCTAATAAACAGACTCAACTATTTATATGAAGTTTGGCTTTGTAATTAGTATCAACGGGTGCTTTTAGATTGATTCGAAAATCTGAAGAGCCTGAAAGTATCTCTCGATCTCACTTTTAGAAGACCCCCGACGAAAAGTGACCAAGTATTTGAGAAGCTATTTTATTATAATGAGTTAGCGACATGTTCATGTGTCAACAAAATAAACAGAATCACGCTTTTCTTAAATCAACGAATTAGCTATTGTAAATTTAATAAAATTAAGTAAGAGTTCATTTGCGAAACTAGTGCACTTACAATAGGCTCAGTCATCTTCGATGAAATTTACGTTGACTATCAAGCATACTCAAAATTTGCTTATCTATATCATAATTGCAGAAATTTTCACTGAGATTCAAGGAGGTAAGACTCAGGATAGTCGAAATGTGCTTAGCGCCCAAGTTTCCGATTTGATTGGAACTGAGATCCAAATAGGTGAGACCCGTCAAACTTGCAATTTGCTGAGCGCCCGAATCTCTGATTTTATTGTCGAATAGATTTAAGAAGGTAAGACCCGTCAAACTCACAAGGTGCTTCGCTCCTGCGGATCCGATTTGATTCTCGGAGAGATTTAAGGAGGTAAGACCTGTCAAATTGGCAAGGTGCTGAGCTCCTATAGCTCCAATTTGATTCTCGGAGAGATTTAACAAGGTAAGAGCTGTCAACCTAGCAAGGTGCTGAACTCCTGCATCCCTGATTTGATTGTTGCGAAGATTCAAGGAGGTAAGGCCTGGCATATTCCAAGTGTGTTGTTCCAACGCAGTTCCGATTTGATTCCCGGAGAGATCCAAGGTTCTCAGACCCTGTATAGTCGAAATGCTCGCTGTTCCTTCATCTGCAATTTGATTGGAACTGAGCTCCAAGGAGGTCAGACCCTGCATAGTCGAAATGCTAGCTGCTCCCGAATCTCCGATTTGATTCCCGGAGAGATTTAAGGAGCTCAGATTCTGCATAGTTGAAATGCAAGCTGCTCCCGAATCTCCGATTTGATTCCCTGAGAGATTTAAGGAGGTCAGACTCGGCATGGTTGAAATATGAAAAGCTCCTGCAGCTCCGATGAAATTGTGGCAGAGATCTAAGGAGGTAAGGCTTGGTATGCTTGAAATGTGAAAAGCCCCCCAATCGTCAATTTGATTCGCAGAGAGAGCTAAAGAGGTAAGACCCTGCATGCTTGAAATATGACGAGCTCCCAGATCTCCGATTTGATTGCAATTGAGATTTAAGGAGATGAGATTCTGCATAGTCGAAATGCTCTCTGCTCCCGAATCTC
>DAISZI010000100.1:0-6270 GCA_036824885.1 Oligoflexia bacterium | reverse complement strand
AATGCTCGTTCTTGCTCGGGAACGAAGGTAGTAAGTTGTTTTAACCCCTTGTTTCCAAACGTACATATACATCGAAGAAAGCTTACCAATGGTCGGATCTTCCAAAAACAAATTTAAAGACTGTGACTGACAAATAAATGTGGATCGCTCCACAGCCATGTCAATGAGCTCTTTTTGAGAAATCTCCCAAGCTGTTTTATAGAGGTTTCGAATTTCAAGAGGAATTTCATCAATACCCTGAATAGATCCCTCAGCTTCAATGATTTTAGACCTCATCTCAGGCGTCCAAAGCTTCGCTTCTTTCAAATCTGAAATCAAGTAGCGATTGACCTGAAGGAACTCTCCACTTAAGGTCTCACGCTTAAATACATTGGCAACTTGAGGCTCAATGCTCTCATAACAACCCATGATCGAAGCAATGGTCGCAGTAGGCGCAATAGCAATCAGAAGACTATTGCGTATACCCGATTTTTTCACCTCTTCAGCAAGCTTCTCCCAATCGTAATGAAGTTCCGGCATCACCGCTTGAAGCTCATGAGCAAGCTGGACTTGAAGCTTTCCATCGACATACCTTGATTCCTCAAACGCTGGGAAGGCCCCCTGAGTTCTGGCAATCTGCATACTCGTTAAAAGCGCATGGTAGTAAACGGTTTCAGAGATTTTTGCAGAAAGCGCTTTAGCTTCTGAACTGGTGAAGGGAAGCCTGAGCTTGAAAAACACATCCTGTAAACCCATGATCCCAAGACCAATAGGACGCCATTTTTGATTAGAAGAGCGTGCCTCTGGCGTAGGATAAAAATTCACGTCAATGACGCGATCTAAGAACTTCACCGCAGTTGCAGTGACTTGCTTGAGCTTCTCAAAATCAAATTCTTTTTGTGATGTCACAAAAGAAGAAAGATTGATGCTTCCTAAGTTGCAAACCGCAGTCTGATCCTGATTGGTCACTTCAAGAATTTCAGTACAGAGGTTGGAGCTTCGAATGATATTTCCCGGCCTGCCTGTTTGAGCGGACCTCCTATTGGATTTATCTTTAAAGCAAATCCATCCATTTCCCGTTTCAGCTAGGGTCTGCATCATCCGCGCATAAAGCGCACGAGCAGGAATCTGCTTCAGGGCTTTTGCCTCTTGCTCCAGACGCTCATAATGGGACTCAAATACCTCTCCAAACGTTGTCAGAAGCTCAGGAGCGTCGCTAGGAGAAAAAAGCGACCAAGAAGCATCTGCCTCAACGCGCTTCATAAAAAGATCAGGAATCCAAAGAGCCAGGTTCAGATGGTGAGTACGTCTTTCATCGGAACCTGTGTTATTTTTTAACTCTAAAAACGATTCGATATCAGCATGCCAAGGCTCTAGGTAAACAGCAGCTGCTCCCTTTCTTTTACCACCCTGATTGACCGCATGAACAGAAGAATCAAACACCTTGAGAAAAGGAATAATCCCATTGCTAAGCCCATTTGTACCACGAATAAGCGTCCCTGAAGAACGAACAGGGGTCCAATCAATACCAATGCCTCCTGAAAATTTAGAAAGCCTCGCGCAGTCCCCAATCGATTTATAAATCCCATCAAGACTATCCTGCCCTACGGTCAAAAGGTAACAAGAACTCATCTGTGGATGCTGAGTACCTGAATTAAAAAGCGTGGGTGTTGCGGGAGTGTAGTAAAATTGACTCACGATCTCATAAAGCTCAAGCGCCTCAGCAATGGAATGAGAAAGTCCCAGAGCAACACGCATGAAAAGCCACTGAGGACGCTCAATGAGCTTTCTTGTTTGAGGATGCCGAAGCAGGTAGCGATCGGTCACCGTTTTCAGTCCAAAATATTCAAAAAGATCATCTCGCTCATGGCGAATGGCGTACTCAATAGCGCTCACATCCTGCATAGCAAGCTCATAGATAGTCGAACCCAGAAGATCTAAGGCAAATCCCTGTTTGAGATAATCGCGAAAAGCCACATCACGGCCTACTTCTTTATGAACACTTTCAGCAAGCATGCGAGCAGCCACTTTTGAGTAATTCGGCTCCTCAGGCATGAGCATGACAGCATTAGCAATAGAAAGCGCATCCAGTTCTGCGGTAGTACTTCCTTCGTGAAGACCACTGATAGTGCGCTTAGCAACTTCAATAGCCTCAACATTCGGAAGCCCTCGACATGCACGATTTACGGCATGCAGAATTTTTTCGATCTTAACGTCTTCGTGAGTCCCATCCCTTTTAATAACCTGCATGACTGCCTCAATCCTCCTTCATTCAATCCCACGACGATCCAAACATTCCCAGGGAAAGACAATAGCGTAGCCAACCCTTAAAAAAAATGTACCAAGAGTACTCCATGATGGAGGGACCCTCCCCCTCAACTTCTGCCTGAACAATTGCCCTTGGATCAATGACGCAATCCCCCCACAAAAAATCGATACGTTGCAAGATGTCAAATGCAGTACCATCAACGATTTTACGCGATCAGATCCACCCAAAACGTCAGAAATTCTTACCTTTTATTGGCGGTACCGTCCACCTTTTTTTCTTCTTCTTAAAATGCAATGATTTCAGATACCTGTTTTTCTTCTTCTTAAAATACAATGATTTCAGATACCTGGGGTACTACTAGACTCAAAAAAAGCGCCCAAAGACTCAGGCAATTGTAGCTCTATTTTTAGCTTGCATATTCTGAAACCACAAGGCTCAAGGGTCGCAACGAAACTTCATGATGCCTCAAGCTTGCCCAAGCAAACCCAGGATCACCCTAATCCTACTGCAATCAAAACCTATTCTATAGTGAATAAGTCTAGTATATGGATACGAAAAAATCAATGCCTTTTTAGGTACCCAAAAATATCCCCCCTTGAAAAGGGGCCTGAAAATAAGCCTCATGAATTGAGAAAAAAAAGATCTAAAAATCAACCAAAATCTATGATTGAGCTTCCTGGTTCAATTTAGACCACTTTTTTGATTGAAAAAAATTTCAAGCGGTAAGGCTATGACGCAAAGCAATACCACATCGAAGGCCTCTATGACGAGCGTCACTCACTTGAAAGTGGGCACTCTTGACTTGATGCATTAGAAAATAGACACATAAATTTTAAAAATTTAGTTCCAGTGAGTCATCATATCTTATGACTAAATAATATAATTTATCAGAGAAACGAGCACTAAGGCTTCTTTTCTCAGGAAAAATAGTGCATTCTATTTCATAACTGAATGAATAAAATGGCCAATCACCTAAGATACCCCGATAAAGCTTTATCAATGCATCTACCTAAAAGGTCTTTGTACCCCATTCTTCAAAAATACAAACCACCAAATTCTCGAATACGATAGTCGTAATAATCTGAGTTTGTCTGCCCGTGGAAGAAATAGCAATTGGTAAAATGCTCAGACATTTCAAAAAAGACAGCCTCCTCCTCATCGATGGAATTACATTCCATATCCAAGTACCTAAGCCCCCGCATTTGAGAAATTCTCAAAGCCCCCTCATCCCCTATTTGATTGTAACTCAAATTTAAGCATCTCAGCCGCTTCATTTCAGAAATACAACTCGCTCCAGTATCTCCTATTTCATTATGAGAAAGATCCAAATCTGTGAGTGCCTTCATTCGAGCAATACAAATTGCACCAGCATCTCCTATTTGATTACCGGCAAGATTTAACTTGATAACCCCAATCATCCGTGAAAGGGAAGCAACCCCAACATCATTAATTGTATTCAAAGCAAGATTCAACTCAGTAATTGCACTCATTTGAGCAATGCTCATCGCTCCCTCATTGCCTATGTCGTTAAGATGCAGTGATAATCTGCTGATTCCCTCCATAGAAGAAATACAAATCGCTCCCAAAGCTCCCGTTTGATTGTTCGCAATATCCAAAATCGCAAGCTCTCTCATCCGAGAAAGATAAACAGCACCCTGCACCCCCAGTTGATTGGCGCCCAAATATAACTTAGTAAGTCTGCTCATGCTAGAAATACCCATCGATCCATCTGATTCGATTGATCTGATATTATTGTCACACAGCTTTAAAATAATCATGTTTTTCATAGAAGAAATAATGACCACTCCTTCATCTCCCACTTCACAGGCAGAAAGATTTAAGTTGATAATAGCCTTCATCTGAGAAATGGCAATGAGCCCATTTTTTCTGATTGGATTTCCAGCAAGATTTAACTTGGTAATATTTTGCATTTTAGAAATTAAAACTACCCCAACGTCAGTGAATTCATTAGAGAAGAGATTTAAGTTTTTCACCTTCTTCAATTTGGAAATGGAATTCATCACAACATCGCCTAGTTGATTGTTGCTCAAATTTAAATCGGTCATCTCCTGCATTTGAGCAATACCCAAATCTGGAAGATCTTCGATGCCATTGCAGCTGAGATTCAAAGATATCAACTGACTCATTTGAAAAATATGACGAGCTCCACAATTTCCTATTTCATTCTCCTTGAGATCCAAAACGACAACTCCCGTCATTTGAGAAATACTCGAAGCCCCAAGATCGCTCATCTGATTAGCAGCACCGAACCGAAACTCGGTTATCTCAGGAAGATGCTGAGCAATACTTACAACTGCATTATCCTCCATGTCATTATTCCTAAGATCTAACTTCTTTAAATTTTTACATACTAAAATAGACTCTAAAAGAACGTCTCTGAAGGCAGAATCATGCCTAGAGGTTCCCACACTATCAACTGATAAACTGACAAGAGTTCCAGAAAGCTCTCTTAAGAGATGAGGATTAAATTTCGAGTAAGAAAGATCTAAGAACTTAATTTTTTTATAATAACCCCTTGCTATACTCCAAAAAACTCCATCAGAAATATTTTTACCTGCAAAAGACAAGGGTTGATCTGAGTAGATACAAATGACTATTGATTGAAGTTCCTCGCTTTTTTTACCTGTGAGCATAAAATTTAAAAGATCGCATGATGACAAAAACCTAAAAATTCTCTGAAAATCATCCTGACTTAACCTAAAAATAACTCCTGCCCCTTCTTCTATTCTCTTTTTGGGCGTTTTTACTTCTTGATGCATTGCCCAAGCAGTGCTGAAAAAGAAAAAAACAAACATTGAATACTTTAATTTTGTGTTGAATTTCATTACACTTTCTTCATCCTACACTAAATCTCAATTGTCAATTTTTTTCAAAAATCGGCTCAACTTATAAACGAAAATAAATTTTTTTGATTATTTTTTGCCTTGGCATTCTTAGTTAGTCAAAAAAAATATAGCTTTTTACTAAGACACCACCGGCATTTTTTCAAAGTGACAAAAAAGAAGAGCTCCCTGAGAGAGCTTCCAGCCCTTGTTTTAAGGCTTGAAAACTTTCTGGAGGCTGAGCTTCAAACTGAAGCCAAACTCCAGTAATCGGGTGCTTAAAACCTAAACAAAAAGCATGTAAGGCTTGACCAGGAAGATTTTTTACTAAAGTTTGAATAGATAGCGGAAGATTCTTCCATTTTGCCTGTGAGGGAGAAGCCACCCCATAAACCGGATCTCCTAATAAACTATGCCCTTGGCTTGTTAAATGCACGCGCACTTGATGGGTACGCCCTGTTTCTAAAGTAACTTCCATCCAACAAGCTACAGGATGATCAGCAGGATAAACTTGCTTCACCTGAAAATGTGTAACGGCTTTTTTACCAAAACGCACTTGATCAGACATTTTCTTACGATCTTGAGGATTTCTTCCTAATAAACTTCTCACCGTCCCTAAATGTACCCGAGGAGCGCAGTAACAAAGGGCCCAGTATACTCTTTTCATGGCATGCTGAGCGAAGGCCTCAACGAGTTTCAAATGAGCCTCATCAGTTTTAGCAATGACTAAAGCTCCACTGGTATGCTTATCCAAACGATGGACAATTCCAGGTCTTAAAACCCCAGCAATATTACTTAAGTGATCTACCTGATGAAGCAAGCGATGCACTAAAGTTCCAGAATCCTCTTCAGAAACAGGATGGACCACTAAATTGCAAGGTTTATTCACCACAAGAACGAAAGCGTCCTCGTAAATTACCTCTAAAGCCCCTTCTTCAGCTGCCAACGGCTCATCTCGAGAACAATCAATGTCCACCCGCGTTCCGGGACGAAGCTTCTCATTGGGTCGAATAGGAACTCCCCCCACACAGACTCGACCTAAAGCCATCAATCGCTGCAATCGAGAACGCGCGAACGTCTCAGAAGATCCCTGCAACGCCTTTAAAACCGCAAGATCTGCACGACAAGATTTTTCCTCTTTTTCAATGGTACACTGTAAAAACAAGAGACCGAACCCGT
>DAISZI010000358.1:0-1512 GCA_036824885.1 Oligoflexia bacterium | reverse complement strand
GAAAAAGTGCGAAGCGGCAGGCTATACGGTCCAAGTAAAGAAGCTCTGTGCAATTGACTTTGGAGTTCCTCAAATGAGGAATCGAGTGTTTTTTGTGGGTCAAGACACCTCTCTGAACAACAAGCCTTTCTCCTTCCCTGAGCCGGGCTCCGTGGTTGGTCACTCTACGGTTCGGGAAGCAATATCTGATTTGGAAACAATGGACGAAAAGTCCGTTTCAAATCACCGCTCCGATAAACTATCCAGTCTCAATATAAAGAGGATCAGGTCTCTAAAAGAAGGTCAGGGAAGAGACTCTTTGCCTGTTGAATTACAATTGAAGTGCCATACCGGAAACGACACCCATCGCCATTTGGATGTCTATGGCCGCATGTGGTGGGATCGCGCTGCTCCAACGATAACGGCTCGGTTCGACAGTTTTTCCCGCGGGAGGTTTGGTCATCCAAGGATGGACAGGACAATCACCCTTCGAGAGGGAGCAAGACTACAATCGTTTCCAGACGATTTTACCTTTTACGGGACCAAAGTGGAAATCGCCAAACAGATTGGCAATGCGGTCCCTCCAAATCTAGCCTACGCTGTAGCACGCTCCGTTTTATCAACCCTGAAATAAAGAATTATGACAACCTGGCCTTCTGGCGATAGAGACACTACTGAGTGGCCCAAAGTCTCTGTTGATATTGCCGCGAGCTTTCGCCCGCACCTTGAGAACTTTATCTCAATCGATGGAGTAGAATGGTCTGATTACAACGGGATGGACTCGTTGTCCGGTCATGAGCAGACCCCGCAAAGATGGCGTTCATACCGAAAAATGTATGAGAGGCTTGGTCTCATCAGGAAGTCAGGTGGTCAGATGGTTCTAACAACTTTTGGTAAAGATGTTGCATCTATCGAAGAGAAGGTACGCGTTCAAAAGGATTCGATCCTAGAGAACTTCGCAAACCGAGCAGCCAACACATTGCTGCGGTATCAGTTCAAAAACCCCTCCGATGACAGTCCAGATTTTAGGGCATTGCCCGACGATTGTGATATGCGTCCCTATTATGCCATTTGGAAATGCATGCACCACTTGGATGGCAAGCTTCACTTTGAGGAACTAAATCGAGTCCTTCTCAAGGTTCTTCATTTAAAGGAAGTCGACGCCGCTATCGAAAAAATCAAAAGTGCAAGAGAAGCGTGTAAGGGGGATTATTCCGACGACAAGACGCACAATTACGACTCCCTTCTCGGAACGCAGGTAGTCACGGATCAGCCATCAGCTAGAATGGGCTCATGGTTCTCTTTGGCTGGATGGGGGGGGCTCATCATAGAAAACTCCGCGGATTCCGATGGTTTTCGAAATCTTACCCCTGCTGGCAAGAAAGCTGTAGAGCGTCTTCTATCTGAAAAAATACCGCAGTTCACCGGAACATCAATCGATGACTGGTACAACTACTACGCTGCTCCTGAATTGTCCCACTACTCTCTTCCTTCAGGAACGAAATCAACGCTTAAAGGAGGGAACACCATATT
>DAISZI010000099.1:0-6335 GCA_036824885.1 Oligoflexia bacterium | reverse complement strand
AGCACAAATCCATGATCATTCGTCGTAGTATCAGATCTCCAAACCTGAAGTCATCCAAGCAAGTATGAAGTGCCACTTGAAAAAACTTGATCAGAAAATGACTTCAAGCATATTCAGCACGTGTTTCAACCCAAGCTCAGCGCATACTTAAATCCTTTAGGAAGACCCTCCAGGCTCACACTCATGGGCTATGTGCATCCATTTCCCTGCAAAGCAATGCCGGTCATTGATCCCACGACCGAATCTTTTAACCTGATGCATTAACCAGTGAGAGAACCTTTCAACAGCCCGAACATGAGACAAAACCTACCATGGCAGAAACCCTCTTCCTCAATTGCAAATTTCAATCTCACTCTCCCTCAAAGAGCCTGGCTTGCACAAAAAAATCATCTTAGCTTTTTGAAAAAGAGAGATCCAAGAAAAAAACTGAGCCCACCATCATGAAAAAAGAAGCTCTGATACACTCATTGAAGTATTGAGATGAGCAGCAGAAGCTACCTCAATGAAGTAAGCGTCTCACCATCCCTCTCACTTCAAAAAACCCAACTTAAGAGCATCCCTTTGAAACGTTGAAAGAAAAGTTCAGCAGCAAAAATAAAGAACACTTGACAGAAAAAACTCAGTGCAGTAACCCAACCAGAGCACTTTGAAGTAACCAGCAACCTAGGAAATTTCACATGAAATCTAAAAAACTCATTTTATTATTAACTTTGCTTTCTTTGAACACTTCTTGGTCAATGACCAACGAAGGAAAGGGCTTTTATATTATCAATGAAGATAATTGCGGAAAGATTTTCGACTTTTTATCACCATCCGATATCCTCAGTTTCATGCTAACACGAAACCATAAAGGTCAAATTTTCGAAGAAGCCTGTCGGGCTTGTTCCCATCAATCTCTATCGATGACGAACAGATCTATTCATCCCGAAGTTTTTTCCAACATAAAAAAAAGTTACTATAGAGATCTAAAAAAATTGAATCTTTCTGGTTCAGTCTTTAATTTCAGGATGTTAAATTTTCTTCCTGAAACCTTGATGAAACTATCTCTTGATAACATCGCTCGGAATCATCGCACCTCATTGATTGAAAACCTTTTATTCACGCTTGCGAATCTTAAGAATTTAAAAAAACTCAGTCTTAATAATAACGGCATCAATAATGATGACATCGCAAGCATTATTCAGATAACAAAATTATTGAATATTGTAGAATTCCATCTTGCCAAAAATTCCATCGAAAGCATAGGTGCTTCTAGCATTGCTCAAATGCCTCAAATTTTAACCTTGGATCTGAGTCGAAATCTGATCGCAGATACGGGCGCTCAGTACATTTCAAGCATGGCAAGCATTACCCACTTAGATCTCAGTGACAATCAAATCGAAGCTACGGGAGCGCTCTTTATTTCAAAGATGGCAGGTCTTGTCACCTTAAAACTCTGGAACAATAGCATCGGAAATGAAGGTGCTCAGTACATTGCGAGCATGGTGGGTCTTAGTACCTTGGATCTAAGCGACAATCAAATCGACGATGAGGGAACTGTCTGCATTTCAAGCATGCTAGGTCTTAACACCTTATCTCTGAGCTACAATCAAATAGGCGATGCGGGGGCTGAGTATATTTCGAGAATGCCGGGTCTTACTAGCTTGGATCTCAGTTACAATCAAATCGGCAACGCAGGAGCTCAGTACATTGCAACCATGATGGGGCTTATCACCTTGAATCTGAGCTCCAATCAAATCGGGGATATCGGAGCTCAGTGCATTTCAAGGGTGCTCGGTCTTAGCACGCTGGATCTCAGCTCGAATCAAATCGGGGACATAGGAGCTGTGCAGATTTCAAGGTTGCCAGGACTCCTCCATTTGGATCTGCGTGGCAATCATATAGGACCTACGGGGACTCACTTTATTTCAAGTATGCTCGGAATTAGCACCTTGGATCTGAGCTCCAATCAAATCGGGGATACGGGCGCTCAGTACATTTCAAGGGTACTGGGCCTTACCACTTTGGATCTTAGCTACAATCAAATCGGTGATGAGGGGGCACAGCACATTTCAAGCGTGCAGGGTCTTGCCACCTTAGATCTCAGCTACAATCAAATCGGCGATGCGGGGGCCGAGCAGATTTCAAGGTTGGTAGGTATCACTAGTTTGAATCTCAGCTCCAATCGAATCGGAGATCTGGGCACTGAGCACCTTTCAAGGTTGCTAGGTCTTACCGCCTTGGACCTCAGCTACAATCAAATAGCTGATGCGGGCGCCCAGCACATTGCAAGTATGAAAGGAATTATCAGTTTGAATCTTAGCTCCAATCAAATCAAAAATAGAGGAACTCAACACATTTCAACTATGAGGGGTCTGACCAGCTTAGATCTTAGCTACAATGAAATCGGGGATGAAGGGGCTTTCCACATTTCGAGGATGTCGGGTATTACTAGCTTGTATCTACGCAATAATCAAATCGAGGATGCAGGGACTTTCTACCTTTCCAAATTACAGGGTATCAACACCCTCAATCTCAGTGACAATGAAGTGGGTGATATCGGAGCTCAACACATTGCGAGCATGCTAGATCTTACTAACTTGGATCTCAGCTCTAATCAAATCGGGGATCTGGGAGCTCAGCATATTTCAAGGATGCTTGATCTTACCGCTTTAGATCTCAGATACAATCAAATCGGGGATGCAGGAGCTCAGCACATCTTAAGATTGGAAGGCATTGAAAACCTGAATTACTGAAGGAATGAATTTCTGTTCACAAAAAAACCTTGAATGACTCATACTCCATCAAAAAAGAGAAGGTAAAAGTCAAGCATCTTTTATCCCAAAATGGGTAGTTACAGAGCAGACTTAAGTATGCCCTTTTGAAAGATAGTGGTAAAAATGCATTGTTTTATGACCACTATGTGTTGTATTCTTCAGGAATGATTCAGAGAAAATTGCGCTCAGCAATTGGTAAAAGCCTAAAGGCCAATAAGTCCATACTCCTCATCGGTCCCCGACAGACAGGAAAATCGACCTTAATCAAATCCATGAAACCGAAAGCGAAGTTCAATCTTGCGAATCAGGAGACGTTTCTTGAGTTCGTACGGGACCCCTCATACCTTCAGAGCACGCTTCAAGCAGAACAGCCACAGGGAGGCCTTGTCTTTATCGATGAAGTGCAGCGAGTTCCAACTCTGCTTAACACAGTGCAATATTTGATCGACGAGAACCGTGGATGGAACTTTGCCTTAACGGGCTCTAGCACCCGGAAGTTGCGCCGGGGTCGTGCGAATCTTTTGCCTGGCCGAATTCATGCCTACGAGCTCGGTCCCCTGATCAGCAGTGAGATGAATTACAAGGCTGATACAAAATCTTGGCTGAGCTATGGATCGCTACCTGGAATTTCAACCGAACCCGATCTACGACAATCCAAGCGAACTCTAAAATCGTATTCCCAGATCTATTTGAACGAGGAGGTGAAAGCTGAAGCACTCACTAAAAATGTAGAAGGATTTACTCGGTTTCTTTTTCGCTTGGCCATTGAATCATCGAAGTTTCTGGATCTTGCCAAGATTTCAAGTGCGATTGGTGTTCCACGCCAGACTACAAAGCGATTTTTTGAAATTCTAGAAGACACCCTTTTGATTCGAAAACTCGATAGCTTCGGAAGAAGTGAAAAGACCCGCTTAATTCAGCATCCACGCTTCTTTTTGTTTGATGTCGGGGTTCTGAATGCACTTCTGGGAAATTTTGTACTTTCAGAAGATCGCAAGGGCTTATTGTTCGAAACCTTGTTCTTCAATCAACTTGCCACGAGCCTCTCTGCCTCGGATTTTGATTATAGACTTTCAAGCTTTCGCACGAGTGCAGGCGCTGAAGTCAATATCATCTTAGAGATGGAAGGTGAAACATACGCCATCGAAGTAAAAACCGGTCGCTTTTCCAAAAGAGGTCTTGGTGGATTTACCAGTTTCGAAAAATTTCTGGGCAAGAAGGTTCAAAAGTTTGTTGTAACCATCGATTCTGATGCTCAGAAATTCGACGAAGTAAGCGTTCTTCCATGGCAGAAGTTCTTGAAAATCCTCGGGATATAGGGCTTATCCCCAAAAGTCCTGAAACTCATCCAGACCCTTGAGCTCATTGGGCAATGACCCATGAAAAAACTAGGGAATGCGAAGATTCTCCACCTCCATTTCTAGTGTTTTCAGACTCAACGAAATAAATATTTCAAGCGGAGCTGTCCCGTTAACGCTTCTCACTAGGATCAGAGATATGAAAAAGCTTCTGAAAATCAGGAAAAACGGATTCTCGAAAAAGCTTCTGAAAATTTAAAGTCTTGCTATAAAGCATTTTGTACCAAAAATAATTTCTTCCAATAAAAGCGACATAATTTCTTGTTTCTTTAAAGGGTATCAAATCTAAAAAAAGCACAGGATCATTGAAAGGATACCTTGCTTGCCAGCGATCTACATGATTCAAACCCGCATTATACGCCGCTAAAGCTAACGAAGCATTTCCTTGATAATATTCAAGCAATTTCTCAAAATAGCGAGATCCTATTCGAACATTACTCTCTGGATCATAAAGTTTTTGCTTACTCATTCTCTTTTCAAAAAGCCTCGCTGTTTGAGGCATCAATTGCATTAAACCTAATGCGCCCACTTGACTTCGTGCGTGTGGATTAAACGCACTTTCCTGACGAATTAAAGCGATGAGTAAATCTTCATGAGGATAAGAATCAATGAAAGAAAGATCGCGAGGATAATAAATTTTTAAAGCCTTCTTAGAAAAAAGCTTAGGTTGATCTCGAAAAACTGAATTTAAAACTTTAAATGACTCTATTAACTCTTTCATTCGAGAATAAATAATTGCAATATAGAGCCTAAAGTTTGGATCGACTTTCTCTAAAGATTCTGCGATTGAATTCATTACTTCTTTAGCTTGAGAAAACGCACGAACTCGCAAAAGGGCATCAATTAATTTTATATGCTTCATGATTTTTGGATCAGAAATTTCTAAACTAATCTCAGAATCTTCTTGAGAGAGTATAAAATCCATCAAAAAACGATCTTTTTGCATTAAAATGCTGTGAAAAGACAAAGGATATTTTTGAATCATTTTTTTTAAAACACGTTCTTTTTCAGAAGTATTTTCTTTCAAAAATCGATACTGCCAATACAAAGCACGAGACTCATAGTCACTGCTATAATCAGAGTCTGCAACCTCCAATAACTTCAGTTGCTGTAAAGCAAGATCATATTTTTGATTCCAAATATAAAAAAGCCCCAAACGAAATCGTGCAAGTGGTACCAATGTACTCGTAGCACGAACTCCAGATTCATAAAGACGGATAATATATTCCTTCACACTTAAATCCGGAAGAAATTCTTCTAATTTGACAGCAAGTATGATGTGAAGTTCCCTGCCAGGAAGCTGCAACAAAACTTGAGTGAGCTTTTCAAGCTTTGAAAAATGATTCAAAAGATGCAAAGCTCGAGAAAACTCACCTTCATGAAGGTTTTCTAAATTAACCCAAGAAGCATTTTCAATCCAAGTTAAAATTTGACGGCGAGAATAATTAAAACTCCTCCAAGGCTTTTCTTTTTTTCTAGAAACCTGCTTGATCTCTCCCAAAATAGCACAATAAGGATTTTGTTCAAAATCGTTCATACAATTCATTTTTTGAAAAAAATACAAGCTTTTATTTTTTTTTAAACGCAAATAATCCTTGGCCTGTTTCTGAATTTTTTCTTGAAAAGAAAGGCTTTCAAAATCGAGTGAATCTAAATGCATCTCAAGGACTTCAGAAAGTGATTTCACGGAAAAAACAGGCTTTTGAAATTCAAAATCACGCACCTTCCAAGGAGAATTCTGAACAGAAGTGGTAGAAGCCCATTGCAGATCGGGTAGCATCATGGTAGCAGTAACTGACACTGCGCCAAAAAAACAACCAAGCGAAAAAACAATCGCCTTCAAAAAAAAGAATCTCCCATTACCAGAATCATCCCACAGCAATAAAAACTGTGAAAGTTTAAAAAAATTCTGACCAAATTACTCAGTGCCAAGATTCTGATAATGGTAGTTGATAAAAGATGAAAATGATCCATTTAAAATAGATGTGCACCACGCACGTCGTCTTAAAGAAGGTCATCCCTGGTCATTCAAGAAGTTTCAATGAAGACAAAAGAAAATCTCAAGCTTTTGATAACAAGCAATCTGAAGCGATCATGCCCACTCGCACTTCTTATCAATGACCCCGGCAGTCTTTGACCGGCTTTACGGTCATTTCTACTTGATATCTTGAGAGTGACGAGTTTTAGTGCGATGCGTTATAGATTTAAACTAAAGTGATTT
>DAISZI010000098.1:0-6372 GCA_036824885.1 Oligoflexia bacterium | reverse complement strand
ACGCTGATTGCTGTGATCCAAGAAAGCAAGCTGAGATCTGAGGAGGTGATTGTGGACCAGCTGAGATTTTGGTGCATGCCCTGGATGAGAAGCAGAGGGGTCGTGCTTAAGTACGCGTATTTTAATGCTGCGTCTCTTCGATAATTTAAAAAAAATGCACCCATTAAGGCACAGCTGACCGGATCTCCTCCTGGAATCACACAAGTTGCTTGAGAAATTCCTAGCCAAGCTGCATCAAACCAGCACCAATCGCACATGCTCTTATTCTTTTTGCTTAAAAAATCAAAGGTCCAAATAGCAGCTCCCATAGCAGAAAAGGAGATAGATAAAAAAATCAAAGGAAAAGTGATGGTTTGATAGTTCAGGTAGTAAAAAGTACAGATGACAGGAAATGCTGTGATTCCCAAAAATACAGGAAGTCTTTCATCCATGCTCATGGGACGCTGACGAAATAGAAGAACTCGAAGTGTGCTTGAAATCATACTGGCCCAGTCATGTCTAAAATGGAGAAAGAGAACTGCAAATGAGGTCCATTGTAACGCGCCTATAAATTCTTCTCCAGGGGGTTGCCAGCCTGTGAGGTAGGTTACAAAGTCCGTGTGTGTTTTTGCTCCAATGGGAAGGATCTGTGTGAGCCCATAAGTAAAAGCATAAACTGTACTTTGAAAGGTTGTCATACCTGCTATCATAAATCGATTTTACTCTTTTTCGGCAGAATTCTTGTTGGAGCGAGACAATCAGGTGTAGGTTGGGTGGCTTATTTTACTTCAAAGAGCATTTTTACCAAAAATTTCGATTCAACGGGATTGCCGTCTTTTTCGGCAGGTTGAAATCTCCATTTCCAAGCTGTTTCTAGAGCAAGGGTATCGAGTTCTTTTTCTCCCGTGGAACGGCGTAGCTTGGCAGTAGCATGCCCTTGGGTATCGACGCGAAACTCAATAATCGCTTCTTGATGCAAGTCTTTTTCATGAAAGCGTGCAGGAATAGTCGGTGTGGGTGTGTGAAGTGGGATGGGACCGTGAGAACGCGAAGGGGACGCACCCTCCTGCAGGGCATTGCTGGTTTCAAGGGAGAGTTTGTTTCCTTGGTTTTGAGTAGGCTTGATCCTCAGAGCGGGATTTTTGTTCGTTGTTTTTTTTTCTGAAACAAGTTTTTTTGGCATTTCAAGCAGCTCAGTTTCTGCGAAGAACGCAGGTTCCTGCTGGATCTGACGCTTATGGCCTAAAATACCAAGGACTGAAAATTCTATCAGCAATGCAAGAAAGGCACTGAGCAAGAATTGCTGGGATTCAGTCATGGGTGAGGGTCTGTCGCTAAAGCAAACTTACGTACACCAATTTTACGAGCTTCTGCCATGACCTCAATAATGAATCCGTAATTTGCTTGGGTATCTGCATGCAGGACAACGACATTATCAGGTACGAGTTTCATCGCGTAAGCAAGTTGAGTGCCTAAAGTTTCTAAGCTACTTGAAATACCATTGATGAAGAGAGTTCCGTCTTTTTGAATGGTGATGAGAGTATGATTGCTCCCAGGTCCCTCCCCTGCAGAAGTTTTAGGCAGATGGACAGGTAATCCGTGTACATGAGACATGGAAAGCGAGGAGATCATAAAAAAAACGAGGAGAAAAAAAACAACATCAATCATGGGAATGATCTCAATGCGAGCGCGTCTGGCAGAGGCCCTTCGAATCTTCATGTGAGATTTTTTTTTCTTTCCTGTTCCATGCGCGTCACCAGCAGACGTCCGCCTAATCTTTCTAGGGAGGCGATGAATTCTTTGATTTGAGCATTGAGGTGGTTGTAGCCTGCTAGACAAACTAAAGCAATGATTAGACCTGTAGCTGTTGCAATCAGTGCTTCTGCCACACCTCCTGTGATCGCTTGGGGTTCATGCATGCCTTTTTCAGAAAGACCTTGAAACGAAGCCATCATTCCGGTGATGGTACCTAGAAGTCCCATTAAGGGAGCTGCGGTGATGACTGTATCAATCAGATCCATTCTTTTTTCTAAAGTAAAGACCCAGGATTCTGCTTCGTTTTGGATGGCAAGTTGCATTTGATCTAAAGGACGATTCCAGTAATTCAGTGCGCAGTGAAGCACAGAGCCCGCAGGTGTATGAGTTGCGGAAGCACAGTGCTTTTGAGCTTGTTGGATTTCCGCTGATTCCATGAAAGCATAGGCTTTTTGGAGAAAATTTTGAGAAATACGAAAACTATGATGGAACAAAAAAAGGCGCTCCAGGATTGCTCCTCCTGCAAGGCATCCTGAAATCAGCAAGGGAATCATCATATAGCCTCCACGGGAGGCGTATTCAAAAACGGAACCAAAAAAAGACATAAAACTCCTAAAGTTGTTCTTCGGATCTACCCAAAAGCTCAACCGGAGTGAGTTGCCTTCATCGGTTCCTGCAGAATGGAGCGGGCTAAGGGGCTCGAACCCTCGACCTCCACGTTGGCAACGTGGCGCTCTAGCCAACTGAGCTAAGCCCGCGTCTCGAAGAAACGTCCTCAATGTACCTGTCTCTTTAGGTCGGGTCAAGTTTTTACGACGTGGGCGCTGAGTTGACCCTATGGTCTGGAACGACCCTATCCAAAAGCCTCAATCTTGACCCCCTAACCCAAGTCTTCTTTTTCCAAGAGTTAAAGTTAAAATGAATGTATTGAACCCATCCAGATTTTCAGGAAGTCTGAGAGCATTTTGGGGTTCTGAGGGTACTTGATCATTGAGTGAACCAATGAGCATTTTTCAAGCAAGCCTTTATTGCATGCTCTTTCTATGTATTCAGTCCGCTTTACAGAAAAAAGCTACTTTCGGTAGCCCTGTATCTCCGATTTTATTTTAAATAATATTTAATATTTTAACGTCTTGTATTTTGGCAATGTAAAGCGCGTTTTCATGTATGATTTGGTTGTGGTTGAGAGTTAACTTTTTGATGCTGACTGGGGCAAGCCTTGGGTGCAAAGGTGGCTATGGCGGAGATCTAAATCTTCAAGCTCCTTCAGGGCAAGCATCTTCAGAAACCCTTTAACTGTGATTTGATTGTCGGGAAGCTTTAGGTTTTTGAGCCTTGGTATTTGAGTGATTACTGATACGGCTGAGTCATTGATGTTGTTTCTATTAAACATTTCCAATATGTCCCCATAGGCAGTGTTCTCTAAGAACCGATGGACAGAGAGCCTATTTTCACGAAGATATTAAACTAATTTAAATGGTAATTTCTTCAGGTCTGCAGGCAGGCTCAGGATCTATTTTCGAAGGGGAGATTGCTCATTTTTTAATGCTGCTAAAATCGTTTCCTTGAAGAAATGGTGGAAGCTTGGTATCAGTAACGGTCACGGCAAAAAGTCTGAGTTGATCTGAAGGGGTAGGTACAGTGCTATGATGCATAAGCACGAGCCCAAGAAGAGTAGTGCAAAAAAAGTACTACTGGAATGTATCCTTCAAAAAAACTTTTTCATTTCATCTTTGCATGGGAGATTGATTAGCGGTTGTCTTCACGGCTTTTGGGTCTTCTGTGTACCTGTGACGCTGAAAGCGCGGGATTCGGCGGCGAGACATTCTGGCTGACCGACTCCGAGAGCTCAAGCGAAGGGGCTGAAGCTATTTTACGATATGCTCGCGCAATGGGACCATGCGAGTATATCGTAAAATTATAGGAGTAAAACGTAACTATATGGAATTAGTTGTCTTTTTATTTGCTATATTTACCGATTTGATACCATTGGGTTGAATTAGTAAAATTATTGGTATAAATAGATCAGAATAAAAAAAACTTCTGCTGCTGCCCTCATTCACGGCGAAGGATGCGCGAGCCAATGGGATTGATCCCCATATCCTCCCTTACTAGCTTAAAAAAAGGGTTTCTTGAGTGTGTCACTTGTGGCGTGTATCGAAACCCAAGTGCCACCAACGACGTCCCTTTTGAAATGGCAGTACCTTCTAGAGACAGCTCAACGCATTCTAGAGGGAGCAGTCTGCGGCGTTTCGGCACCCAGTTATTACGGCCTGATGCTGGAATTTCCCTGCAAGTTTTGGATCACAGTCCCTCATTCGGCGGGAACCCCAAGACGAGAAAAAACGAAAATCCTGCGGATGTGAAACATCTCAATGGAACGTGAATCCCTCAAGCTCGATCAATATCAAACTTTTATATTCGACCGCGAACGATGTGTGGTCGAAGCCTTTAAATAGCTGCCTGTCGAATTGGTGATCAGCACACTAAGGAGTATCTAAAGGCTACTAAAGATCACAGGCCCGACATCGCAAAACTTCGAAAATATGCGCGTGAACTTCGGGTAAACATAAGCCCTTATCTGGCTCAATCAAACGAACGGTCAATCAAAGATAGAGTGAAGAAAATATATCCACTCATGAAGTTGTGCAGGAACAAAAATATCATTTAAAATAATTAAAATTCTCTCTCGATTGATTCTAATGATTGCAGTTCAAATAGAGTAATGCTTGCGAAGAAAGAACATGTCGATACTTAATCTGTTGGCCATTTCATTGATCGAATCTCTTTTCGCATCTTTTTTCATTAGCTCGACCAGGCTACTTCAATTCGTGATAAATTTATTTAGTTATTTAGTTTGCCAAGGTTACCTTGAGTATCTTCAATATCTTACTCAATAAAAACGGACTATAGCCTTATTTTCAAAGTGCTCAGATAACGAGATCAGCGAAAAAAACTATCAATTATTTACTTTCAACTCGTAAATCAAAACGATTCTTGGGTCTTAAGTACTGCTCCATTTGAATTATGATCATAAAAATCAAAACAATTTTAATGATATTTTTGTTCTTGCACAACTTCATGAGCCGATACGAAAAAAATGGCAAAATAGCTGTTGGCGATTTGTAGTTAAACTTAATTAATAGATTCTTGCTTTGAAAATGATTGCAGTTGCTGATTAATCGATATTGAGTAGTTGTATGAAAATTACTTTGGTTTAAATATATAACTTAGCAGGCTAAAATTCGTGACTCTCAAGTTTAGGTGTCACGATGATTTCTCAGAAGGGCCTTCATGGGAGCATCTACTGTGGCAAAGAGAATCATGCACTTGTGCTTGTTTGCGTGAAATCTCATGGATCATGGGTTCAAGAAGGGGTCTTTCAGTACTGGTAGAAAGAATTGACACTTTGCAATAAAGTAAACTACTATCGGTTGATGCAAATTCAAAATAAAGTCATTTATTTTATCAAGAAAAGCTTTAGAATTCATTTTTATCATTGTTTTTTGTGTCCTGGCTTCTTATAAGCGCTTTGTTCCTAAAAAAATAGTTCAACACTTAGGCAGAAACGAGGAGAACTTATCTCTTCTTTCAGAAGTGGATTTTAAAGCTTTAGATTCAAAAAAATCAGCAAATTTTAACATACTGTGAATTTTCAGATAAAATTGTTCATAATTTTTTTCAGTTGAGGAAAGTTTATCCAGAGTATGCAAATAAGAATCTTGATGCGCTACATTCCGCTTTAGGTATGAATGGTGATTATAATGAAGATCCAGCGATATTGACGTCATTTTTTGAAGCACCAGTTCATGTTGCACTTATGCTTCATGTTTTAGATCCAAAGAGTGAATACTTTCTAATAATATCTTATCTGTTGCTTGGTGGGAATGATGATCCTGATGACAGTAATCTTGAGATCATTCATTCTGAAATTTTTTTGTAGGTGAACATCAAGATAAGTATAAAAAAATATCAGATAAATTCCATCAATTATCAGATCCTCATTCTATTGCTGAACGAAAAGAATTTCTAAAACTTGAAACTCAATTGCTTGAATTCAGAAAAAAGCTTAAGAAGGGTACTTCGTCATGCGTATTATAAAAAAAGTAAGGGTGATGTCATGCCTACAAAAAATTATGCGGTCAGTGTAATATGCTTATCAAAAGTTGATTCATTCAATTTAAAAAAAGCGCTTCATGTGAGCAATGGAGTCATCGTTGGGGTGCACATCTCCTGATTGCTCTAAAAATTCGTAATGATGGTTTTGATACTATTCAATCGTTCTGGCATTATCTTTTCCCAAGGTAAGCTCACAAATGAGTTAAGTTTTGGACCGAAAAATGCGGGAATTTAGTTCTTTGAGGATACTGCCTGAGTTTTGTTTTTGGAACGTGTCCATTATTTTGAGATATGCAAAAAATAGAGGATACCTGACTAGATATATCGGTTATCTGTTATCTATGCTCTCTTTAGACTTGTTGAGATGCAGACGATTGAACACAGCGTTCACTCAAACTAGCGTTTCAGAGTGTGCTGATCTTGGGAATGGTCGTCATGAATATCCTTACGTAATGAGTTTTTTTTCTGAGTGCATATTCTCAGGGAAAGAAACTAGGCAAGTCACCCACTTGAGTATTT
>DAISZI010000097.1:0-6394 GCA_036824885.1 Oligoflexia bacterium | reverse complement strand
TAATTCCTTGCTTGGTTCCAGCCACCTTGAAATCCATGTCTCCCAAATGATCTTCGTCCCCTAAAATATCAGAAAGAATGGCGACGTCTTCTTGCTCTTTAATTAAACCCATGGCAATACCTGCTACGGAGTGGCGCACAGGTACCCCTGCGTCCATTAAGGCAAGGGAGGCACTACAAACAGAAGCCATAGATGAGGAACCATTGCTTTCTAAAGTTTCACATACAATGCGAACTGTATAAGGAAACTTCTCGTAACTTGGCATGATAGCCTTCACAGAGCGTTCCGCAAGTGCTCCATGACCAATTTCTCTTCGGCTCTGACCTCCTATACGCCCCGTTTCTCCTACGCTGAATGGAGGAAAATTGTAATGCAATAAGAACTGACGCATACTGTTTTGAAACATCGTATCGACAATTTGCTCATCATCTGAAGTGCCCAAGGTCACGGTAGCAAGCACCTGGGTTTCTCCTCGGGTGAATAGCCCGCTTCCATGAGTCCTAGGCAACAGGCCCGCTTCGGCACTAATCGGTCGAACGCTTGTTCTATCACGTCCGTCAATGCGTACTTTTTCTTGAAGAATCATCTCGCGCATGAGGCGGTACTGCAGAAGGTCGAAGAAGGTAGCTACTTGATGAGATTGCTTCTTGGCTTTCTCAGGATCGTCTTTTTTTAAGGATTCTGGTACTAATTTTTCTAAAGTACTTTTTTTAGCCTCATCGATGAGCTTCTGACGTGCTTGCTTATCTTGGGTGTGCAAGGCTTCCGAGAGCAAGGTTTTTGCCTGCTTTTGCACTTGTGCTTGAATGCCTGCATCCAAAGCTGCGGGAACGAACTCACGCTTAGGTCTTCCACAAAGCTTGCGGAGATCCTCTACTAGGGAAGTGAGGCGCTTGATTTCCTCATGGGCCACTGAAATTCCTTCAAGAACTTCCTTTTCAGAAACCTCTTGAGCTCCACCCTCTACCATCATGATAGCGTTTCGGGTTCCGACAACAAAAATCTCCATCTCTGTTTTTTGAGATTCTATTTGCTCCCAAGGAGGATTGATCACGTACTTGCCTTGAACACGTCCCACACGGCAAGCAGCCGTTGGGCCTAAAAAAGGGATATCAGAGATATGCAGTGCTGCTGATGCGCCCAAAGCAGCTGCGACGTCCACATCTGCTTCCAAATCGATAGAAAGTACCGTTGCTATGACTTGTGTTTCGTACTGGTAGCCTTCGGGAAAAAGGGGGCGAATCGGACGATCCAGCATACGAGCGGATAGGGTAGCTTCTTGGGTAGGTCGTCCTTCTCTTTTGTGAAAGCTGCCTGGAATCTTCCCAGATGCATAAAATTTCTCTGCAAACTCCACGGTTAACGGAAAAAAATTTAATCCCTCTCGAGGCTCTCGTCCAGAACAAACGGTGACCAGAACACGCGTGTCTCCATAGCCTACCAGCACAGAGCCATGGGATTGTTTTGCTAGTTTGCCCGATTCAATAAACAGGGGCCTGCCACCTAACTGATAGGAAAGGCGATGGATCATAAAATTCTCCTTAGAATAGTTCAGAAAAAAACAGCCAGCCGAAATGCAAAACTATTTCCGCAATTCTAAAGACTGAATCAGCTGCAAGTAGCGAACAGGGCTGAGGCTTTTTAGGTAATTCAAAAGCCTGCGTCTCTGCCCTACCATCTTGAGAAGACCGCGTCTGGAATGATGATCTTTGGGGTGGGCCTTAAAATGCTCGTGAAGTTCATTGATATGACCTGTAAGAAGGGCTACCTGGACTTCGGTTGAACCGGTATCTCCTTGAGTTTTCGCGTATTTTTTAATAATGGCTTCTTTTTTACTCATGATTTTTTCTGACATTTTTTTACCTAAATTATTTAAACAAGAATATCTTACTCATGGATTTCGATCACCGGTATAACATGGATTTAAATGTTTGTAAACTTCTTTCTCAAGAGTTTCAGGCTGCCTAGGAAGCTGATGGCAAGGGCAAAAGGACCAAACCAGTCCCCCCAGACTTGAATGAGAGTGCGACTGAAACGATTGATGGGTACGAGGGTTTTTAAAACGCATTTTTCATTCAAATGGGTCGGTTGAACGATGGCTCCTGTAGGTAAAATGAGGGCAGAAATGCCAGTATTGGTTGCTCGTATCAAGGGAAGTCGATTTTCAATGCTTCTAAAAGAGGCTAAAGCAAGGTGTAGCTGCGGCTCTCCCCAGTTTCCAAACCACGAATCATTGGTGATATTGACCATGAGCTGACTTTTATCTTGATCAACGGCCTTTAAGACAAAGGAGGAGAAAAGAACTTCACAGCAGATCAATGGAGTAATGGACATGGCATTTTCTGAATGATTGAACTGAACTTTTAAGGATCCGTTAAGGGTACCTGTTCCAAAATACCCAATCTGAGGAAAGGCTTCTTTTAAAAAAGGAAAAAACTGATAGCCTGGGATGTATTCTGCAAAAGGCAGTAAAATATTTTTGCGGTAGGTTTGAAAATCTCCGTTGGGATTTACCAAAAATAGCCCGTTGTAGGTTTCGCGGTAGGTCCGAGCAGACGAGATATCGTAACCTCCGAAAATAATAGGGATTTTCATTTTTTTAAGAAATTGTTCAAGTTCCCGGTCTAAGTTGATTTGGCTCCAGTTTTGAGGAGATCGAAAATAAGACGGGTAGGCTGTTTCAGGCCAAATCACAAGATCTGGAGTGGGGTGGTTCATGGCTTCTTGGGTTAATGCCAGAAAAGTCTGCAAGATCTGGTTGCCCGCCTCTTGACTTCCATGCTTTGCTGCAATTTTTTCAAAATCTGCAATATTGGATTGGATCGCAGCAACTGAGATAGTTTTTTCTGGTAACGATTCCAATTGATGTAACCGTACACTTCCGTAAATCCAGAATGAGACCAAGGCAGCTATGGCCGTCCATTCTGTCTTTTGAAATTTTTTCCAAGCTCTATGAGAGAAGTATTTCCAAATGGTATGATTCGTATACACAATGAGAAACGTGAGTAAAAAAACCCCTCCTAGGTCTGCCGCTTGACTTAAATGGGGTGCTTGGTGCAAGGTATGTCCCAAGGTATCTTGAAAAAGCTTAGGAGTCAGCCAGTCAATCCCGGTGTAGAGCAAAGCGATTTGGGTAGAAAGTCTCACCGAAGAGGGTTTGTGCATCAAGGGTTGGGCAATCCACGAAAAAGCTGAAAATTGCAGTTCTCCCCATCCAATGCCTAGAAAAAAAATACAAAAGCTTAAAAACCAGGAAAAACCTCCGTATTGATGAATGGCGTGGACCAGCCAAAAAAATCCCCCAAGCGACATCAATGCGCCGAGCCAAAATCCTTCGCGAAGGGCCTGCTTTCTTGAGCGAGCACGTTTTAAGGTCTCAAACCAAGGGCAAAGAGCTATCCAGATCAAAAGATGTGCGCTTCCAGGAAGAAAAGAAAGAACGATCAAAGTAGCAGAAAAAAGCGTAAAAACACTAGGAAGTGCTTCTTTGATTTTTTTGAAATGGTTTGTTTTTTTCATAAAAGAGTAAAACTTGAAGGAAGTTAGCATGTGTTGCTGCGTGAAGCAAACAGCTTTTGAGGGGGGGATCGCTTCTGAAAACCAAGCTTTCAGGATCCGTAGCTATTGCCTTGGGTAGGTATCCGAATTAGCATTTTCCTACTTGCTAGATGCATCAAAAGCAGCTCATATGATTTAATTTGTCCGGTGTTTGGGAGGAAGATTTCACTGATTCGTTGGAAGGATGGAGAGGGAGGGATTGTTTGAGTTCTGGGATGTGGGTACGCATAAATTCCATCGAGTGCTGCTTGTTTTTCCAGATAGTTAGCAAAAATCTCTGTTATCCCTGTGGCTTCTGTTAGAATATCGATCACAGTCTTCCTGGGATCAGAAATTTCAATTCGTTGATCATCGATCCAAACTTACTTAAGCTACCAAGAGAACTCTCGCTGGATAAAAGTGCTATGAAGATTTTTTCAGTAAGCTAGCGAATCATCCACAGTACTCGAGCCTCAATACAGTAAGGTGAAAAAAGCATTGATCCTAAAGGATCATCGACGAGGAGTTCTGAGGTTGTTACTGGTAAGGTAGCTATACGAGGGTTACTCGCAAGAAATAATCTTTCAAGAAATTGCTTTTCGCTCTAAGTGACATCTTTGATTCTTGATGAAAATAGGTCTCCAAGCCAGAAGGGCTTTTTTGCATGTGCAACTCATCGTTCGTTATTCTTCGATTCTAGCGAGGAAATTTTTCGAACTACGGTTTTCAAGGCTCATGAGTGCTTGGTAGGCATTCAGACGTCCTGAGTCGATGACTTTATCCTGAAATTGAGGGAATTTGTCTGCTGAATTCCTAAAAATCGCTTTTATTTCTTCGGGAGTCAGGTTCGGATCGTGAGATAGAAGCAAGCTTGCAACTCCTGTGACCCAGGCGGTTGCTTGGGAGGTGCCTGATAAAAATCCGTAATGATCTCCTGGAAGGGTGCTATAAACGCTATCGCCTGGTGCGACAATGTCTACACGGTGTTTTCCCCAATTAGAATTTTTCAAAAGTTCGTTGTTACGATCGCTTGCAGCCACTGCAATGACATTAGAAAGATGGTAGGAAGCAGGATAATAGCTGTTTTCTTCTAAATCGGTATTATGCTGCTCGTTTCCAGCAGCAGCTACGAATAAGATGCCTTGTGCTTGAGCTCGAGCAATGGCTTTTCGTTCTTCTTCAGAAAACTCAGAGCCTCCTCCGCTGTAATTGATGATTTTTGCATGATGATCAATCGCGTATTCAATCGCTTGCACAGTACGATTGAGATTTTCTTCTGGACTAGCATGGGAGTAGTATTTTAGTGGCATTAACTTAACGCGATGGGCGATGTGACTAATGATGCCTGCAATATGGGTTCCATGTCCATTTTCATCTGTTACCTTTGATGTTTGTGTCACGAAATCCCAACCTTCTACTTGATATGTCGGAGTTTTTTTTAAATGGGTATTTAAATTCATGTGATCACAGTCTAATCCTGTATCGATAATAGCAACAATCAGATTAGGGTCACCTTCTTCTAGGGTGCAAGCTTCTTGGATTTGAAGATTTGCATCGTAAGTTTCATTGATTTTTTTCAGAGACTCTTTTGGTTGTGCTTGAACTAAGCTAGGAAAAAGCATGAATAAAAAAAAATTCCATCGTTTTAAAATCATAGTAATAGTGAAAAGCAAAACCTGTACCGTTTTTTTATGAAAACCTTCAAATAAAACCTGCCCAATGATTAGGCAGATGCCTAAAAAATTCTTCAACTTACTTGAATTTAAAGGAGTTTTTTTCATAAAAAAAGATGGCAGTTATTTTGCAAAAAAAGGCTGAAATGTTTAAAAAAAAATGGATATTGATCCTTGGTTTTTTTTGTCTAGCTTGTGGAAAAACCAATTTTAATCTTGGCTACCAGAATCAGTTGGGAAGCGCTCCTGGAAGCTTCTCTATTCCTCCTAAAGTCGATATTCTTTTATTGCAATCGAATACCGCAGCTGGCGCAAATTCTTTTTCAGTGATCAATGCTCAGATTCAAAGTTTTTTAAATCAGTTAAGCGCTGCGAAGTGGGATTTTCATTTTGCTGCCATTCCTGCTGCTCCTTCCACGACTTCCACGCCCATGTTCACGCAGGTGGCAGGTTCTCAGTATGACAGTAATTCTCCCTCTTATGTCGCGCCTTATGTAGGAGCTCCTGTAGGGGGCGTTGAAAATTTAGCTTCTAGTTTTTTTACGACATTTTCTAATTACCAATTGATGGCTGGTTCAACCTTTAACTTCGCTTCAGGATCTACAGAAAGTGGGTTTCGTACCTTATATTGGACACTCAAAAATGGATTGGGTAGTTCAAATTTTTTAAGACCGGATGCTCTTTTGTTTGTTTTGGCAGTAAGCGAAACCGACGATACTTCCTCGATAAATTATTGCGAGTCAGGAGGTACTAAGATCTGTGAACTGGTGGGAAAAAGTTTTGTTGCAACTGGTACTGCTGGTTCGGATCCCACCTGGATCAGTCAGTATGGCGCTTCAGGCGATCCTGGTACTTATACGGCAAGCTTTAATTATTATGCCAATGCTTTTAAAACCTCTTGGCCTCAGATGAGCTTTTATGCAGCTGTTTCTCCTAACATTAATGGTTTTTCTTGTAATGGTTCTAATGCTTTTAAAGGCACTCGTTACATACAGATGGCTGGAGGAAGTGCAATTAATTACACTAATAGCGCTTATCCTGCCGGTACTGTTTTGGCTGAATTGGGTTCTTTGAATATTGGGAATCTTTCTGCTGGTTTAAATGGAAAGTCTTTTGACATTTGTCAAGGTGGAATTAAAAGTGTTTATTCGCAGTTTTACGCAAGTTTGCAGATTCAGGTTTTA
>DAISZI010000357.1:0-1552 GCA_036824885.1 Oligoflexia bacterium | reverse complement strand
AAAACTTCTAAAATCAGAACGAACTGCTAAGTTAGCTACTTGCAGCTCTTCTAGTGGAATTTTTAAAATATCAGAGAGGTCTTGTACCTTGTGCCATGGCAGCGGAGCTCTTCCGTGTTCAATATTAGAAATAAATTGAACAGAGCAATCGCATGCCCTAGCAACTTCGGAAAGACCTAACTTTTTTTCTAACCGATTTTTACGAATCAAGTCCCCGAGAGGACCAAACGAACGACTGTCGCGAGAGCGACCTTTTGGACGACCACGTTTCATAGGTTCGTTTAAGTAACTTATAATTTTTAATTTCACAAGCAAAATTTTCAAATTTTACGAATGAGCATGCATTTTATTTTAAAAAAACTGGCATGAAGTGTGCTTAGGCAAAAAGGATGTTCATGATCTTCACAGGTTTGGCAAGTTTAGTTATGAGTAATACGCAATTGTTTTGTAGTCAGGAGCATTGGGCGTACCGTACGGGAAGGGAAAGTTGTTGGGCGAGGTTTTATCTATCCCATGAGAAATCTGTTTGTTTGAGTCGAAAGCGGTGGAGGCAATCACTTCTGTCTTCGGGTTGTTGGCAGTTAGAGCCTTCTTGGAAGTCTAGCGCTAGCTTGGTCAATGATTCTCATAAAAAAAAGAAGGTCACTTACACCAATTATCCCTCCGCGATCAAGCCTTGTCCTCAGCGTTCTTTTTGGAAAAAGCTGAAAATCCATCTGATCCGCTCAATTGAGCGCTCACGCGAAGAAGTGTCTCGGGTGCTCAGGCCTTATGATCCTTTAGGAGTGTTGAGAAAGCTTTTTTTAAATGAAAATACTCCAGATAGTCCGGCAATGCTACTGAGGCGCTTGGGTCTTGTTCACCTAGTCTCAACGACAGGAATTCACTTGTATGCGATTTCACGTGCTTGGCAAGGCTGGATTCAGCTTTTTCTTGCATTTTATTGGGGAGGAGGCACTTCTCGAGGGGTGCGTTGGGGGAGGCGATTTGCTCAAGTGAGTTGCTGGAGTTTGAGTCTTAGTCTTTGGTTCTTCAATGGAGCGAAATGGGGTATGCTCAGGCCTTGGGGTATTTTGCTTCTGAGGGAGATCGCTCAAAGTTTTGGGTTTCAGTGGAAAAAAGGAGCTCCTTTAGTGCTTGCGTTGATCGTTGAAATGCTTGCTTCCCGGGTATTTCAAGAAGAGCAAGGGGGTCGTTGGGTTTATGCCTTGGCAGTCGGTGGCGGTCTTTATGGGATGGAAATTTTTCGTAAATTTTCTTGGTTTAATTTTTTAGGAGGGATGAAGAGGTCAGTTGCAGATCATCTGGGGCTTGCTTGGGGCTCTTGGATCTTGGTTGCTTTTTGGGAAATTTTTCATGAAGGAAGTGTGGCTCTTGCGACGCCTATACTCAGTTTATTGAGTTTACCTTGGATGTGTTCTTTTGCGTATCCGCTTTTCATTTTAAGTTTTGTCTTGCATTTGCTGGGGTGGTCTTGGGGGGTTTTACTACTTCAGGGTTTGGGGTCTTTTTGTCAGTTTTTGCTTGGGGGCTTGGTAGGTCTTGCCAGCTC
>DAISZI010000096.1:0-6443 GCA_036824885.1 Oligoflexia bacterium | reverse complement strand
ATGCCGGGCACACAAAATAAATTAATTAAATTTATAAAAAACTTAAAACTCGAGTGATAGAAAAAAACTGAAAGCAACTAACGCTTGAGCATAAACTTTATAAATTGGATCCCCTTAGAGACCGCAAGCATTAACAAGGATTCAAATATTGAAAATGCTTTCAATTTTATTGCACATTTAATGGAACTAAAAAAGAATGCCACGATGGAATTCTTTAAAAACTTCACAAAAACTAACACCAAAAATCATTTAAAATTTCTTAACAGTTCAGTAGAAGCTGAATGTTGTTATTTAATAAATAATAATAAATATTTTTATAATATTTACGAAAATCCTAGTGTTACATTACTTCTAGCCACGCTTGAAGTTCAATACGCTGCTCTCACTGAAAGTGCGTGGAATCAGATAAATTCATTCCTGGTATCTTCTCAAGGTTTTCCACCGCTTGATAATTTTCATAATATGCCATCTATAGAGGATATGAAAAAAGAAAATCCATTCGAAGACATGAGATGCGTTATTCGATCTTTTTACATTATATTTAACATCGCTGAAATAGACGATAGGTTTACTTACTTCATCAGCGACCACACATCTTTATCCAAACATTTTAACCTCTCAACTGAAGCGGCAGTCTATTATATTTGAGTAAAGTTGAATACAAACTCTTAATGGAAAAATGCTTTTCATCTGACCTTCCTAAAAAAGACATCGGTCGCGTCTGGGATAAGCGAACCCCTGATCAGGGGATCTTCCCACGGAACTAAACTTACGCATTCGGTTCTTCATGTGCTTTGATTCATTTCCCTAATTCAAACGAGTCAGGCTATTTATCCGGTACCCGGATGTTTTCATCTACCTGATGATATCAACTAACTGTGAGACAAAACATCATTGAAAATATTTAAATTTTATCACTTAACTTTGAAGAGTGTAGTTCAGGTAGAAGGGATTTTCTGCTGAAAGACCCGGTTTGAATACCGATATGCCTAGATCACCTCGGCGCTCGAGGCAGGCATTCACTTTTTGAGATGAGCACAGAAGTATGATGAAGATCGACCTGGTTGACATTGAGCCAGATATTCAAAAAACCTTGGGTAAAAACTTCAATCTGTACGGAAGCTTTTTTAGCTTGGTGGATCTCTTTTCTTCCGGAACGCATGAAATAGCTTGAAGCTCAAAGGCAGCAGGAATCATCAATCGCTGCTTGGCTAAAAGGCGACATTCATTTTTCAAGATCTCTACTGCATTTCTGGATTTCGTGAAATTTCCAATAATCCCCAAAATCACCACTTGCACAAGTGATCTAAAGCTTACAAAAATCACTGCTTCTATTGAACAACCCTACCCCCTATCATTCTTTCCTGATAACAGGGATACCCCTTCAATGACTCCTGTATCCATGACTCTTAGGCTTCAGTATGAAGCATTGAGTCAAAGAGTATTTTACAAGGTCAGGTCAAGACTACGTGCATCCAAGCAACAAAGAGTACAAAGCAGAAGCATGCACTTATACCCCAGTCTGAGGCTTGTCGAACCCCCCATCGGTAGATCTGAACTTGAAACCCTTTGTTCCTCAATCAAGATATACAATTTTGTTTTACTGCTTTTTTCAATTTTTTGAATTGACCTTACGCTCCAACAGAAAGTCACCCCCACTACACTTCATTCCCATGAGAAAAAATGCAACTACAACCTCTCTGCCGCTGAGCTTTCGGTACTCTCATTTTGACTAGTCCTCCGCTTCTACTTCTTCTGGGCCCCAAATTCAGGCTCCACATGGCAGAACCCAACACTTATATGCCGAACGCTTTGGGACAGTCATCAGGTATCCTTCCATTTTCCCGAATAAATTTGGCACTTGAGTTTGACATTATCTACATTCGACAATGCCTGAATTGAATCTGGTCTCTCAGATCTCCAGCTGATACGAATACACCTTTTCTGTCAGACTCAGCATCTCATAGCACCTCCGCCCCGATCCTACCTGAGTGACTCCATGAGAGATTACCCACAGTTAAGGTGCTCATCCATTTCGAGCTATACCCAGATTTTGATATGCTGCAGCAATCAAGGCATCATGATCCATCGTTAGGTTTTTGGTATTTTATTGAGCAATTTCTAGGATATTCAAAATGAAAATAGATGATTATTGAGCATCATTCAAAATAATGTGGATTTTAGGCATCCCCAACCAAGTATTTTAAGATGACTCTAGCCTCTAAGCTTCGAAGCATTCTCTGCATCTGCGCAACTTCCTTTTTTTTGTAGAAAAGTCATGTCTCGAAGTGAGAGGCGTTTACGCAAAATAGGAGAAGCACCCAAAAGACCTCCCTCAAAAGTACAACAGTTTTTTACAGCTGCTCATTCATGCTAAAAAATTTGGATTTTGACCCGAAAAAAACCTTAAACTCGAAACCTTCCTAAATGCTGCTCAGGCTCCGACAGATCCTTTTTATCGATCTCAAAAGTTGAAGAAAAAAAATCGAGTAACTAATTTTGACTAGTCGAAAGTTTTTAATCATGCTATCTATGAGTTTTGTAAGAGTCTTTTATTTAATCGTCAAAAAAGGAGCCATTTTATGTCAAAATTTCCTCAAGGGTCCCCTGCTCATCACGATGATCATCATACCGAACGTCGATCATTTTTTAAGTATTCCGCAGCCTTCCTGGCTTCTGTGACCATCCTTCCGTACTTAAAAGGGTTTACCCGAGCTTTTGCTGCTAACACACCCCTTTCAGAAAAAGACCAAACCGCACAATTGATGGGCTACCATGCGAACGCTAAAAAGGTAGATACAAAAAAATGGGAAAAACGAAAAGGCGCAGAGGGTGCTAAGCAATTTTGCCACAATTGCCAGTTTTATTCGGCAATTGCTGGTAACAAAGATCACGGCAATTGCACCCTTTTCCCCAATAATACGGTTACCGCTAATGGTTGGTGTAACTCCTGGACAAAGAAGGCTTAATTTTTGGCCTCAGTCTCGAGTCCTTCTTCAGTCTAAAAACTACCCTTGTAGACTATGAAAAACCCTTATCGATCTTATTTTTCTCGTACTTCTTCAGCAAAGTGTTTTTCTGACGTTCAACCAGAAGTAAGCTTCCCCCAGCTAGAGGAAGCTTGCCTGGAGTTCTGGCAGGAGCATCAAGTTTTTGAGCGATCTTTGGAGTCCTCTGGAAATGATGCTCCTTTTTATCATTTTTATGATGGACCTCCCTTTGCAACAGGACTTCCTCACTATGGTCACCTTTTAGCGGGAATCCTCAAGGATATTGTTCCTCGCTACTGGACGATGCAAGGTTTTCGTGTTCCGAGACGCTTTGGATGGGACTGCCACGGACTTCCTGTAGAATGCGAAATCAATAAGACCCATGGTATCCGAAGCCGTGAGGATGTTTTATCCATGGGGGTTGCGCAATACAATGAAGCCTGCCGATCAATTGTCAAGCGCTACGTCCAAGAATGGAAAAAAACAGTCAAACGCATAGGACGCTGGGTCGACATGGATCGCGCTTACATGACCATGGACATGAGCTACATGCAAAGTGTCTGGTGGGTATTTCATGAACTTTTTCAAAAAAACCTCATTTACGAAGGTCACAAAGTCGTTCCTTATTCCGTAGGTATTTCAACGGCTCTTTCCAATTTTGAAGCAAACTTAAATTACAAGATGGTTCAAGATCCAGCCATCACCGTTCGTTTTTTACTAGAAGAAAATACCTATATCCTTGCATGGACCACGACTCCCTGGACATTACCGAGTAATTTAGCACTCGCAGTGAACGAAGAGATCGACTATGTCAAAATACAAGCAGCTTCTCAAAAATGGATTCTAGCAGAAGTACGCTTAACGGCTTATTTCTCTGAATACAAGATTCTGGAACGATTCAAGGGTAAGGCATTGGTAGGCCGAAACTACGATCCCTTATTTCCTTATTTCGAATCCAAACGTGCACAAGGAGCTTTCAGGATCATCTCTTCTGAGCACGTCACTTCCACGGCCGGTACAGGCATTGTCCATCTTGCGCCTGCTTTCGGGGAAGAAGATTATTATGCGTGCATCCGAGCAGGCATTGCGGTCGTCAACCCCGTCAATGACGACGGGAAATTCACTGAAGAAGTCAGTGATTTTGCCGGAGAAATGGTCAGAGACGCCGATCCCAAGATCATTGCTTGGCTCAAAGCCAAAAAACAGCTTTTCAAACAAGAAACAATCGATCACAGTTACCCTTTTTGCTACCGTTCTGACACTCCTTTGATTTATCGTGCAGTCTCAAGCTGGTTTGTATCTGTCGAAAAAATCAAATCCCAGCTGATCGCAAACAATGCTAAAACCCATTGGGTTCCTGAACATCTCAAGGACGGAAGGTTTGGTAATTGGCTGCAACAAGCAAGAGATTGGGCTATTTCTAGAAATCGATTTTGGGGAACGCCTATTCCGATTTGGAGAAATGAAGAAGGGGAATGCCTTTGCATCAGCTCCCAAGCAGCGTTAGAAAAATATTCTGGAAAAAAAATCCAAGACCTCCATCGAGACTCCTTAGACGCTATCGTCATTGCCTCCCCTACAGGAAAATCACCTTTAAAGCGGGTTGAAGAGGTTTTAGATTGCTGGTTTGAATCAGGATCCATGCCTTACGCTCAATGGGGCTACCCTTTTTCACCCTCTGTCAACCTTTCGAACTTTTTTCCCGCTGATTTTATTGCAGAAGGCCTTGATCAAACACGCGCATGGTTTTACACATTACTGGTCATCAGTACCGCACTTTTTGACGAGCCCCCTTTCAAAAACGTGGTAGTCAACGGCCTGATTTTAGCAGAAGACGGAAAAAAAATGTCCAAAAGTCTTCGCAATTACCCGGATCCTACAGAGATCTTAAACAGGCACGGAGCAGACGCTCTCAGACTCTACCTCATCGATTCTCCCGTCGTTAAAGCTCAAGAACTGAAGTTTTCAGAGGACGGGGTCAAAGAAATAGTACGAAAAATCTTACTTCGCTGGTGGAATGCTTATGCTTTTTTCGTCAATTATGCCAATGTAGATGGCTTCTTACCACGGCAAGATTTTGCTTCTTCTCCGAATATTTTAGATCAATGGATTTTGTCCAAATTGCACTCATTAATTACAAACACAAAAATAGAAATGGAAAATTACCGACTGTACCAGGTGGTACCTAGGCTCATTGAGTTCATTGAACAATTGACAAACACCTACATTCGATTTAACCGCAATCATTTTTGGCAAGAAGGAATGCCTGAGGACAAGCGCCTAGCGTATGAAACTCTTTACGAAGTCTTGCTCAGCTTCGCTAAAATCATGGCTCCTTTTGCTCCTTTTTTAACAGAAGCTATCTTTTTAAATTTAACAAGTGTGCTTCCTAGCGAGAATCTCAGTGTGCACCTGAAGCGCTATCCTGAAGCACAACCGCAATGGATTCAACCAGAGCTAGAAGCCTCTGTGCAAACTTTAGAGGCCTTGGTCACTTTAGGCAGAAATCAACGTGAGAAACTAGGCATTAAATCTAAAATTCCTTTAAAGCGCATGAGAATCATCCATAGAAATACAGAAGTTTTGGCAAGCTTAAAACGCTTTGAGCCTTATTTTTCACATGAATTGAATGTTCAAGAAGTCATCTACGATTCTGATGAAGACGCTTCCATTCAAATCATCACCAAAGCTTGTTTTCCCGTATTAGGAAAACGTCTGGGAAATAAAATGAAAGATATTGCAACAGCTATTGAAAAGCTTTCTCGAGAAGCAATTCACACTCTTGAAGAAAAAAAATCTTTCACGCTTTTAGGTGAATCGCTCACTTTAGAAGATGTTGAAATCAGGAGAAAAGCGAAACTACCACACATTGCAACACATCCTTTGATTTCCATGGAATTAGATCCCACGATCAGTGCAGAACAACTTCAGGAAGGATTAGCGCGTGAGATCATTCGCAAAATTCAATCTGCTCGAAAATCAGCTCAATTCAAACTCAACGATCGCATTGAGCTACAGCTTCATTCCCAAGGAGCACTAGCAGAAGCAGGACAGGCCTACCAAGAAAAAATCTGTTTAGAAACATTAACGAGCAAGTGCTCGTGGGTACCGTCACCCAGTGGAGAACACCTGGAAGTGGCAGAGATTGAAGGAAATACTTTAACCATAGGATTACGCGTCATTTGAGTCCAATTATTGAAGTTGAAAATATCAGCAGATCGTTTCGTTCTACCAAAAAAACTCAAGGCAGCTGGGGAACCTGGAAGTTACTTTGGAAACCTGAATTTCAAGTGCGGGAAGCCCTAAAAGATGTGAGCTTTACCCTAGAAGAGGGCACATTTAATGGGTTAATCGGAGCTAATGGCGCAGGGAAAACCACACTTTTAAAAATTCTTACAGGTCTGATCCCACCTTCTTCAGGCAAAGCCCGAGTTTTAGGATTGGAACCTTTTC
>DAISZI010000095.1:0-6462 GCA_036824885.1 Oligoflexia bacterium | reverse complement strand
TACAACCTTGTCTTAACAACAATCGAAAGTGGTTCTCCTGCGCAAGAGACGACCTTGCTAAAGTATCATCAAGAAGATCAAAATTGCAGACTCAGAAAACTATTTTAGACTTTTTTTAAACTGTATAGATTTTATTTCTTGGAGTTCCCTTTTAAAGACTTCTTAAACCATAGGCCAGCTCTTTCAAATTTTTTAGAAACGCTTTTTTCGTAAACACTGGCATGAGCATCAGGATTTTCAACAGATCCGCAACACAATTCCAAGAGATTAGGTCTTTCTAAGATCTACTTGTAGGCTTGATGCAAAAAAAAAGAATGATTAAAAAATCTCTTTGAAGTATGTATCTCTTGATGAAAAAATTTATATTATGCACAACGACTTTTTTATGCCATTTCTCTTTCGCTATTGCTATGCATCATGCTGATGGACCTGATCCTTCAAGCCTTAGGTTTTTTGAAAGAATGTTGACTGAGAGGGAATTTTCGGAGGCCATCCAAGAAAATAGTCTGGAAAGTATTGAGAAATTAGAAATTTCCCATTCGAAAATAGATCCCCAACTACTGAGAAGACTTCCTGCAGGGCTTAAAGAACTATCCTTGAACTCAGTGACAGATCTTGATGGCAATATACTTTCTATCGATTTTTTAAGCCATGATGACTACCTGAACGACTTGAAAAGTTTAACTCTGAAAGATCAGCAGATAAACGATTCCGAACTATCCGTAGTTGTGCAAAGGCAAGGAATCAAAAATCTCAACCTCTCCGACAATCGAATCACAGGTGAAGGGTTGATGCAAATAGTGAATATGCAGGGACTTGAAGAGTTAGATCTCAGCAAGAACCAGATTGCCTCCTTTGGAATTGCCATGTTCATTGAAATCCCAAGGATCAGACGATTAAATCTCAGTCACAACCAAATAGGCAA
Source organism: Oligoflexia bacterium (assembly GCA_036824885.1). Classification (GTDB taxonomy): domain Bacteria; phylum Bdellovibrionota; class UBA1018; order UBA1018; family UBA1018; genus DAISZI01. The sequence goes on along the minus strand of DAISZI010000095.1, from coordinate 5,537 downwards.
TTTAGAACTGCTACACATCACCCGAATGCAAGGCATTAGAGATTTAAATCTCAGCAACAATAAAATCGGAGATGTGGGGATTCTCAGCCTTGCTCGGATGGAGGGAATAACAACCTTGGACCTCAGTAACAATCAAATCGGAGATGAGGGTGCCACTTACCTGTCTAAAATGGTCAGTATAACAAGCTTAAATCTCGAACACAATGGAATCAGAAGTACGGGAGCTTATCACATTGCTCGGATGCAGGCAATGACGAGCTTGTATCTGGGCTACAACAAACTAGGAGATACTGGAGCAAGTCACATTTCTCGGTTGAAAAGCTTGATCCACTTGGGTCTTGCTAGCAATCAAATAAGCAATGCTGGGACGTTAAGGCTTTCGCACATAGATGGGCTTGTTACCTTAGATCTCAGCTGCAATCAAATCAAAGATATGGGAGCTGCTTACCTTGCTAAAATGCAGGAAATTACCTACTTAGACCTAAGTGGCAATCAAATTGGAGATGAGGGTGCGGGTTACATTTCTCAAATGAGCGGACTTACCCACTTAAATCTCAGATACAATCAAATCAGAGAGCAGGGAGCGGGTCATATCAGTCATATGCAGGCAATTACCGACTTAAATCTTGGATGCAATCACATCAGAGAGATGGGGGCAGAGTCGATTTCTCGGATGCAGAGCGTTGTAAAATTAAATCTCGAATCTAATGGGATCGGAGACGAGGGAGCTTCTTACATTGCTCGGATGCCAGCGGTTACCGCCTTAAATCTCAAATGCAATCAAATCGGGGATGTTCGAGCTCTTGCTCAAATGCAAAGCGTTACCGACTTAAATCTTGAATCCAATAGAATCGAAGCTCAGGGAGCACGTCAGATTGCTCAGATGCAATCCATAACCACGTTAAATCTGGGGGACAACTTCATCGGAGATGCGGGAGCCGCTTATATCGCTTACATGCCCGCGATTACCAACTTGAATCTGGGAGCCAATCAAATTGGGGACGGAGGAGCAATTCAAATTTCTCGCATGCAGCGAGTGAACACCCTGAATCTTGAGTCCAATAGCATCAAAGCAACGGGAGCACATCACATTGCTCGGATGCAAAGCGTTACCAACTTGCGTCTCGGCTGGAATGCTATCGGAGAATCTGGAGCTTCTTGCATTGCTCGGATGAAGGAAATTACCACCTTGCATCTTGAGTCCAATGGAATTGGGGATAAGGGGGCGCGTCATATTGCTCAAATGAAGGGTCTCACCACTTTGAATCTTGAAGACAATGGCATCGGAACGGTAGGAGCAAATTACATCGCCCAACTAAGTCGCATCACTACCTTAGGTCTCGAATCGAATAGTATTGCAGATGCAGGAGCAAATCACATTTCTCGGATGAAACACATCACCAGCTTAAATCTCGAAGCCAATGGCATCGAAGAAGATGGAGCGGCTCACATTGCTCGGATGAAAGGAATAAAAACCTTGAATCTGGGCTCTAATAAAATCAGAGAAGCGGGAGCGATTCAGATTTCTCAAATGAGGGGCATTCAAACTTTAGATCTCTACGACAACCAAATTAGGGACAGGGGGGCAAGTTACATTGCTCATATGCATTCAATTACCCATTTAAATCTGGGAAATAATCGTATCGGGGATAAGGGGATCAATCACCTGATTCGTATGAAGGGACTTATCACCTTGGACCTCAAGTTCAATCAAATCGGAGATACAGGCGCTTTTCGGATTTCTCGAATGAAGAACCTGGTCAATTTATATCTCAGCGGTAATTACATCGGAGAGGCAGGAGCAAGTCACATTGCTCGCATGGTTGGTGTCACTACTGTATTGAGATAACAAAACACTTCAGCTTAGGGAGAACGGGTCCACTTCTATGAAGAAATTTATATTCTGGGTTTTGCTTTTTTTAGACTATTCTTCGGCCATTGCAATGCATCAAATTCCTGAGACTTCCCGTTCCAATCCTTCGAGTCTTAAGTTTTTTCAAACCATCATTACTCAGCGGGAATTTTCCGAGGCTCTACAAGAACCTAGTTTTGAAAGTATTGAGAAATTAGAAATCTCTCATTCGAAAATAGATCCTGAGCTATTGAGAAAATTTCCTGCAGGTCTTAAGGAATTATCCTTGGACTCAGTTAGCGATCTTGAGGGTAATCCACTTTCGCTTCATTTTTTAACAGATGCTACGTATCTTAACGCATTGGAAAGTTTAGCTCTTAAAAATCAGCACCTAAATGATTCTGAAGTATCCGTAATAACTCAAAGGCAAGGACTCAAAAGCCTCAACCTCTCGAATAATCAAATCACAGGTCAAGGATTTATAGAAATTGCAGACATGCAAAAACTGGAAGTATTAGATCTCAGTTATAACCTGATAAGTTTTCTAGAGGCATCTCATCTTATTTCGAACTCAAGAATGAAACAATTAAATCTCAGTCACAACCAAATAGGAAGTTTAGGGTTATTTCATATCGCTCAAATGCAGGCAATCACCAAATTAGATCTCAGCTTCAATTTCATCGAGGATGATGAAATTTACGGTTTTTTTGTTATGAAAAACCTTACCGATTTAAATCTGAGCTCCAATCTCATCAGAGAAGAGGGGGCCCTCAACCTTTCTCACCTAGAAGAAATAACCCATTTAGATCTGAGTTTTAATAAAATCGGAGATGAGGGAGCATACCATATTTCTCGGATGAAAGGAATCACCAATTTAAATCTCAAATCCAATGGAATCGGGGACCTGGGGGTTTTTCATCTCAGTCACATGACAGGGATTACAGATCTGAATCTTAACTTGAATCAAATCACCGATACGGGAGCCGCTCACTTAGGGCATCGAGAAGAAATCCTCCACTTAGATCTTGGTTCTAATCTTATCGGAGATGCTGGAGCCTCTTCTATTTCTCAACTAATGAAAATCACCCAATTGAATCTCAGCGCTAATCAAATCGGAGATGAGGGAGCTTCTCATATTGCTCGAATGAAAAAAGTGACAAGCTTAAACCTTGAATCCAATAGCATCGGAGATACCGGAGCTTCTCATATCGCTCAAATGCAGGGATTGACAACCTTAGATCTGGAATCTAATCACGTAGGAGATACCGGAGCTTCTCATATCGCTCAAATGCGAGGAATCACCAATCTCAATCTCACTAAAAATCAAATCGGAGATATAGGAGCTGCTCATATTGCTCAAATGAAGGGAATCACTACTTTAAATCTGCAATCGAATCAAATCGGAGAAGCAGGAGCCTATCACATTTCACGTATGCAAGGCATTACCACCTTAGGTCTCGGATCCAATAGGATCGCAGATGCGGGAACTTTTCATATTGCTGGCATGCAGGGCATTACCACCTTAGATCTCAGATCAAATGGAATCGGAGAAAGGGGAGCTTTTCACATTGCTCAAATGCAGGGAATCACCACCTTGATGCTTGGAGCTAATCAAATCGGAGATAAGGGAGCTTTTCACATTGCTCAAATGCAGGGCATTACCACGTTGCATCTCTACGAAAATCACATTGGAGATGTGGGGGCCTCATACCTCAGTCAGATGAAAGAATTAACCACTTTGTATCTGAGCAACAATCAAATCGGAGAGATTGGAGCCGCTCATATTTCTCGGATGAACCAAATCAGCACCTTGAATCTCAGATCCAATCAAATAGGAGCCGCGGGTGCAGTTCACATCTCTCAGATGAAGGGAATCACCACTTTGGGTCTCAGCCTCAACCAAATCGGAAATGAAGGAGCGGCTGTCCTAGCTCAAATGAAAGGAATTCGCATCTTAGGTCTTCAATCCAATCAAATTGGAGACACTGGGGCAGCGTACCTAGCCCAAATGCAGGGAATCATCGAGTTAAATCTCAGCCAAAATTGCATCGGAGAGTCCGGAGCTTCTTACCTCAGGCACATGAAAGGAATAAACCAATTAGATCTCAGCTTCAATCCCATCAAAGTTCAGGGAGCTTTTCACCTCAGTCACATGAAGACAATCAGAAACTTGGATCTCAATGGCAATCAAATCGGAGATACTGGGGCTTCTCATATCAGTCACATGAAAGGAATCACCCACTTAAATCTCAGATCCAATCAAATAGGAGCTACAGGAGCCGCTCACCTCAGTGGTATGAAGGAACTGATCCACTTAAATCTTGCTGCGAATAATATAGGAGAATTGGGCGCAGCTCACATCGCTCGAATGCAAGGAATCACAAGCTTAGATCTCTACGGCAATCACATAGGAGATGCAGGAGCTGCTCATATTGCTTCTATGCGAGGCATCACCACCTTGAATCTCAGGCACAATCAAATCGGGGATGCAGGTACTTCTTATATTGCTCGCATGCAGAGCATTACCCATTTGGATCTGAGCTATAACAGAATCGGAGAATCGGGCGCAGCGCATCTCAGTCACATGAAAGCAGTGACTAACCTGAATCTCAGGCTTAATCGTATCGGAGATATGGGAGCTTCTCACCTTTCTCGTATGCAAAGAATCAAGACCTTATACCTGAAATCCAATGAAATCCAAGAAGCTGGGGCAGCCCATATCGCTCAAATCAAGGGCATCACCACCTTAGGTCTTGAATGCAATAGCATTGGAGATAGAGGGGCTTCTCATATCAGTCACATGAAGCACATCATCACCTTAGATCTCAGCTCCAACAAAATCGGAGAATCGGGAGCAGCTCATCTCAGCCACATGCAGGGCCTCAACTCCTTGTATCTCTGCGGTAATCATATAGGAAGAGCTGGCGCGACTCACATCAGTAAGATGAAGGGCATGACGACCTTGTACCTTGGTGGAAATCAAATCGGAGATGAAGGAGCTTTTGATATCAGTCAGATGGAGGGACTGACCGTTTTAGGTCTGAGCTCCAACGAAATGCGAGAAAAAGGCGCAGATCACGTTTCTCAAATGAAAAAAATAACAACCTTGTATCTTTATGGCAATCGAATCGGGAATGAAGGAGCTTTTCACCTCAGTCGCATGAAGGGCATTACCACCTTAGGTCTGAGCTCCAATCAAATTGGAGATGATGGAGCAGACCATCTTTCTCGAATGGAGGGATTGAACACCTTGTACCTCGGTGGCAATCTCATCGGAGATGCCGGGAAGTACCACATTTCTCAAATGAAAGGCGTGAGAATTGTCTGGCTATGATCAAAACCTAGTCTGACGCTCAAAGTCAAAAAATTTCACATGTGCTAATAAAATGCTGTAAAATAATAAATAAAAATAGCGTTTTTTAAGTACGCCGATTCACAAGGAAAGTGCATTGAGATTAATCAAAATTATAGAATAAAAAAAGGCATCTCAGTGTCAGTTCCCCGTGTATAACGCCTGAGTTTTATTTTTGTAATGCTTTCGTGAAAAATCTTTCTGTATAAGAAAAATATACTTATTTAATCTAATTGGGTCACAGATTGGACTTCATCTTTCTTCAGATCCCTCATCCATCAAACCGTTATTCCTTCCTCAGGCAACTTGATTTCTTTGGGCACCCTTGATTTT
>DAISZI010000356.1:0-1566 GCA_036824885.1 Oligoflexia bacterium | reverse complement strand
AGATTTGTTTCAAGCTCCTCAATTTTCGTGGAGACGCAAACAGGAAAAATTAAGCTTGCTCGGATTGAAGGGAATCAGGTTTATAGTTCTTTGCGCGGAAGTCTAGAAGGTCGATTTTTAACTGGAAAAATTGAATATCAGGTGGATAGCGCATCGGTAGACCTTCGTCAGATTCGGGGTTCCTTGGGAGGAAAAAGTAGGGATGGTTCTGTCTTTGGTCAGATTGCTCATTGGGGGTCTCAATCAGAGGTTGTTTTTTTAGAGTCCGTTGGGGGAGACATCACTCTTGAGCTGCCGGTTTTTTTTTCTAGTTACCTGGATGTTTGGAGTTTTTTGGGGAGTGCTCGGTTGGGATTTGAAATAGCTACTCAAAGTCACTGGACACAAACGTTTGGTCCTGAGCCCATAAACCATTTCAAGGGTCGCGTAGGCGATGGAGAGGGACTTTTAAAAGTGTACTCAGAAAGGGGAAAAATACTTATTACAAAAAATCCTTAAAAAATAACTTGCAAGGATTTTAAAAATTAGGTACGCATGAGGACTCGCTGTTGAGTGAAGGAAAAAAAAACGAAAACAGCAGATCTTTGAAAAATGGGTTGAATAATTTGAAAGAGAAAGTGGGGGCGAGTAGACATGGCAGCTTAAGCAGAAAGCTTAAGTGATGTCGAAAACCTCGAATCAATGTCTTTGATAAAAGAAATTGAGTTTGGGTTTAAACTAGAAGTTTGTAAGTTTTATAAAATTTCAAACATGAGAGTTTGATCCTGGCTCAGAGCGAACGCTGGCGGCGTGCTTAACACATGCAAGTCGAACGTGAAAGGGAGTAATCCCAAGTAAAGTGGCGTACGGGTGAGTAACGCGTAGGTAATCTACCTCAAAGTCTGGAATAACCTATCGAAAGGCAGGCTAATACTAGATAGAGCGACGGAATCCGTAATTGGGTTTTTCGGGAAAGGGAGGAAGAAATTCCCCTTGCTTTGGGATGAGCCTGCGTCTCATTAGCTAGTTGGTGGGGTAAAAGCCTACCAAGGCGATGATGAGTAGCTGGTCTGAGAGGATGATCAGCCACACTGGAACTGAAACACGGTCCAGACTCCTACGGGAGGCAGCAGTGGGGAATCTTGCGCAATGGACGAAAGTCTGACGCAGCCACGCCGCGTGAGTGAAGAAGGCCTTCGGGTTGTAAAGCTCTGTCGAGCGGGACGAAAAGCCAAGAGGTGAATAGCCTCTAGGTCTGACGGTACCGCTAAAGGAAGCACCGGCTAACTCCGTGCCAGCAGCCGCGGTAATACGGAGGGTGCAAGCGTTGCTCGGAATTATTGGGCGTAAAGGGTAGGTAGGTGGTCTCATTTGTCTGGGGTGAAAGCCTTGAGCTTAACTCAAGAAGTGCCCCAGAAACGGTGAGACTAGAGTCCTGGAGAGGGTCGTGGAATTCCCGGTGTAGCGGTGAAATGCGTAGAGATCGGGAGGAACACCAGAAGCGAAGGCGACGACCTGGACAGGAACTGACACTCAACTACGAAAGCGTGGGGAGCAAACAGGATTAGATACCCTGGTAGTCCACGC
>DAISZI010000355.1:0-1571 GCA_036824885.1 Oligoflexia bacterium | reverse complement strand
AGAAGGGAGAATGAAAATGCCTTCAGACTCTGCCTTCAGACCAAGCTCCTGCTCAGAACAAAGCATTCCATGAGACACGACCCCTCGAACCGTACTTGCAGCAATACGCTGCCCCTGGGGTAAACAAGCGCCTACTTGGGCTAAGGCTACGCAATCCCCCTGCTTCATATTCTGAGCTCCACAAACAATCTCTAAAGACCTATCCCCGAGCTGCACAGAACATAGCCTCAAACGATCCGCTTGAGGATGAGGCTTCATCTCAACAATCCGAGCAGTCACTACTTTTTCTAGACCGCGGCCTAAAATTTCAATTTCTTGAACTTCTAATCCCCGAGACGCAAGCAAAGGAATCAAATCCGAAGGCTGACCCCAGGATTTCAAATCTAAATATTCATTTAATACATTCCAAGACACTCGCATGGACTCTCCACCCTGAAAACGCTAGAACTGACGCAAAAAATTTGCATCATTCTGAAACAAAAGACGTAAATCAGGAATGCGATGAAGCAACATCACCAGTCTTTCCACGCCCATTCCAAACGCAAATCCCGTGACAGAATCTTGATAACCTGCTTTCTGAAACAAGCCAGGATGCACCATCCCCGCCCCTAAAATCTCAATCCATCCACTTCCCTGACAAATACGGCAAGTATCTCCTTCACCCAGGCACTGAAAACAACCCATATCCACCTCAGCACCGGGTTCGACAAATGGAAAATAACTAGGCCTCAATCGCATCTTGGTCTTTGATCCAAAAAGTTCACGAATAAAAAAACTCAGCACTCCCTTTAAATCACTCATACGAATGCCTTGATCCACCCACAAACCCTCAATTTGATGAAACATAGGAACATGCGTTGCATCGCTATCACAACGGTAGACAGCACCCGGAGAAAGGATCCGAATCGGCCAAGGCTCAGACTGCATGGTGCGCATCTGCACTCCTGAAGTATGCGTTCGCAAAACTACCTCAGGTTGTAAAAAAAAAGTGTCCTGCATATCTCGAGCAGGATGATCTTCAGGAATATTGACCGCCTCAAAGTTGAAGTACTCAGACTCCACCTCAGGACCCAATGTCAGATCAAATCCCAAGCGTCTAAAAATTTGAATCACTCGCTCGGTCGTTTGTGTGATGAGATGCAAAGACCCCCGATGCCCTAACCGTGAAGGTAAACTCGTATCTATGGTTTGACTTTTGAGCTCTTCGGCAAGCCAAAGCTCCCTGAGCTTGACCTGCTTTTCTTGCATAGCCTGCTGGATCCGATACTTCCCCTCATGGATAAGCTCCCCCGAACCTCGCCGCTGCTCAGGAGCAAGACTGCCCAGGCCTCTCAAAAACTCACTGATCTTACTTTTTTTTCCCAGAAGTAAAACTCTGAGCGCTTCAAGACTTTCTAAAGACGCACATTGTTGAATTTGCGCTAAAGCATCTTCGACAGTACTTGCGATCATTTGAGAAACTTCTGGCATGAGATTTCAAAAAAATGCCGCCGACTCAACAAACAGGAGCAAAAGCACGCACTTGATCTACAATGGCAGCAAAACCCTGCGGATCAGCAATAGCGATCTCA
>DAISZI010000094.1:0-6505 GCA_036824885.1 Oligoflexia bacterium | reverse complement strand
GCTAGCATTTGCTTTGAAGCGGAGCCGATGGTAGCATCTCACTGCTTTTGAGTACTCATGACTAAAGTCACCTTTGCCATTTTTTTAATGTCTTTTTTTTCAGTTGCCCATGCAAAGACTTACCTTGCTGTAGGGAAGGCCCAAGAAAAAAAAGTCTCGGTGGCTTTCACGAGCATCCGATCCCAAGAAGCTCATACTCGGGAAGCAAAAAGCTTAGAGGGGTCTATTCGTAACAACCTGCGATGGGTACCAGGATTTCGCTTACTGCCTGACCTGCCACGAGAGCCTAAAAAAAATACGCAAACTAAAGAAATCCTAGATTTTTCGTCCTGGAAAGCCCTGGACACTGATTTTTTGATCCAATCTTCGCTGAGCTTGGATCTGCAAAACAATTTTATGTTTGAAGCACATATCTATGAGATAGCTACGAAACATGAAGTTCTTGCCAAAAAATATTATGGAAATTATACTCAACTCAAGAATTTGAGTCATCTTTTTTCTGATCAGATCATGCGATCAATCATGGGTCTTCCAGGAATTTTTCGAACGAGAATTGCTATGTCTTGTGATCGGACAGGGAAAAAAGAGATTTACATGATGAATTTTGATGGGACAGACGTCAAGCAAATCACCCATCACCGCTCTGTGGCCTTTGCTCCCGCTTGGAGTCGAGACAACAAGCGCATTGCTTACTCTGTTTTTACCCGCCATGCAGGTAATATTAAAAACATTGATCTTTATGAGTTTGACCTGAAAAATAACACCCAACGTGTTCTTTCCGCTAGAAAGGGAATCAATAGTGGAGCAGCTTACGCTCCCGATGGAAAGCAAATGGCATTAACTTTAAGCTACTTAGGGAATCCTGAGATTTTTTTATTGGATCTTTTTACGCGCCATGTAGTACGACTCACCCGATCATTGGGAGTAGATGTTGATCCTTCCTGGAGTCCTGATGGAAGTAAGCTTGCCTTTGTTTCTTCTAGGACAGGAGCTTCGATGATTTTCTCGACCTCTTCCGACGGCAAGAAGGTCCAGCGACTCACTTTTGCAGGCAAGTACAATGCAACTCCCTGCTGGTCTCCACAACGCAACCAAATTGTTTTTTCGGGTTGGAGCGATAATCATTTTGACATTTTTACGATGGATGCTGAGGGGACGCAGATAGAAAGACTCACCAAAAATCAGGGAAATAATGAAGACCCCGTTTTCAGTCCGGACGGCAATTTAATCGCCTTCAGCTCTAACCGCTCGGGACACAAAAACATCTATATTATGGATAAAAACGGAACCTTTGTCAGGCGCATTACCTACGGACTAGGAAATTGTGTGTCTCCAAAATGGTCCTTTTTCACAGAATAAAAAAAATATGGCAATAATTTTTAAAAAATGAGAAATGTAGCATAATACTTTTTTTCAGCATGAGGTAAAAGATGGAAGAGATAGCAAGCTGCCCTACCCTGCCTAAGACCTATCGAGAAATCGATCAGAAGCTTCGCAAGCAGTACCTGGGGCATTTAAATCAAAAAATCAAAAAAATGCGTAGGCTTTTAGTAGAAAGAAACTGGGAATTGCTTCGATCTGAATGCTCACAAGTAGCCTCAGGGGGAGCGACTTATGGTTTTGAAAAACTCAGTCAACTTGCTTGGGAGGCCCATCATGAAATCCCCCCAGGAAAAGTTTCTCGAGCTTGTGCTCCTGGACGCGCGAAAAATAAAGCAGAAGGATTAATTTTTGCCATGGACGCCATTTTAATGGAAGACAAGTCTGGCTACATTTAACGATGATGCTGAGTAGTGCTCGCTGTATGCAAAATCTGCTAGCACTTGTTGAGAAGGTTGCGCCGACAAATACAAGTGTTTTAATTCAAGGTGAAACGGGAACAGGAAAGGAGCTCCTAGCACAAAGATTGCACGCTCAGAGTAACCGCATGGGTCATCCTTGGGTAAGCGTGAATTGTGGGGCTTTGCAAGAAAATCTCTTAGAATCAGAGCTTTTTGGTCATGAAAAAGGGGCTTTCACCGGTGCTTATGCACAAAAAATAGGGCTTTGTGAATCAGCCCATCAGGGAACCCTATTTTTAGATGAGATTGGCGAAATGCCACTGAGCCTTCAAGTAAAACTGCTACGATTTTTACAAGAAAAAGAAATCTGCCGTATAGGAAGCTTCATCCCTCAGAAAGTAGATGTACGCGTGATCAGTGCAACCCACCGTCACTTAGACCAGGAGGTACAAGCAGGTCGATTTCGAGAAGACCTGTTTTACCGATTGAACACTATCACCCTTGAAGTTCCTGCTTTGCGTGAAAGAGCAGAAGACATCCCCCAATTATTGGATTTTTTCTTAAAAAAAGCGACCCCAAACCCACGCCCTATCCCCCCTAGCCTACTTAAGATACTAGAAAATTACCACTTTCCTGGAAATATTCGAGAATTACAAAATTTAGCTCAGCGCTTAAGTCTGCTCTCGGAGGACGAAGAAATCGAAACAGTACTTCGCCTCATCCCCAACCGTCCTAAAAATACCGAGGCAGGAAACTCTTTACGGTTAGAAGCTATAGAAAAAGAACATATTTTAAAAGTACTCACTTACCACCGGGGCAACAAAACAAAAGCTGCTGAAAGTTTAGGCATCACCATCAAAACCCTCTATAATAAATTGCACCGTTATGGGATGATGGGAAGACTTGAACATGGACCTCAAGCAGAATACCCGGAGCTTGGGTGATTTTAGTCAGGGGCTCAGTGAGCGTGAAAGGACCGCTCACGTATTAGTTTTTTGCATTGACACTATGAGTAATACATGTACGATTTACGCTAAGATGTTTGGAAAAGGCAAACCGCCAGAACAACCTGTCGCGATCCATCGGGCGTATGACAAGCCCAGCGTTTTCTTAGCCAAAACAGCAGTCAAATTAGATGAGAAATGGGGCAAAAAATGCTAGTGTCTAGGCATACTCGTCCCCCGAGCCATCCACTGCCGCTTAAACCACCCTTCAAAAGGAGTTTTTCTCCACTCAACCAAGATCCAAAAAAAGCAGGAAAATATCAAGAAAACCTCGAACAAGTCATACCTCTCGGTATATGCTTGATGCACAAAGAGGGCAGGCAAGCCACAGGCATCACTCAAAAAGAGTCAGAGGCTCAGCCTTGCAGTCTCCCGATTACAAGGGGAACGTTCCAGCCTAAGAAAACAAGCGATCTAGGACCCCCCTCTCGGGATTGTCAAAAGCCTATGAAGGAACCGCAAGTGCTTAGGTGGAGGCACGCGGAAAATGCTGATGCCCACGAGAACATGACCACCTGTAGACGAACGGGTGCGACAAAGGGGGAATCCGAGTAAAAAAGACCTTCAGGTCAAGTGCACGGAATCGTCACATGGTGAATTAACTCAAGGAGAATTGGCATGCCCCAAAAATCTGAAAACAAAACTAAAAAAGAATCACTTCAACAAGAAAATCAAGAGGATGGAAATCCAAAAGATTCAGAAAAAAACGAAGAACCAGAAGAAGCAGAAGAGTCGGAAACCACATCCAAAAGCAGCAATGCTGCAGCGATTGCTGCTGCTTCCGGTGGAACGACAGAAATGTCGAGTTCTTTCAAGAATTTCAGGCACCATCCGGATATGGAGAATTTTTACCGATTTATCTATGAAAACGACTTAAGACATGAGGCTTTGGCCATCATCCATCAGATCATGGCCGAAAAAAAACAAAAAAAACTTGCAAAAGCCACCAAATCTTCTGAAGGATAATCCCCCATGAGCATTTTTAGTCAAATCATTGAGGGAAAACTTCCTGCACACAAAATTTACGAAGATCGTTTTTGTATCGCCATCTTAGACCTTTACCCCTTAACCAAGGGACATACCCTTCTGATACCAAAAGAAAAAGCCGTGACACTCGATCAGCTTTCGGAAGCCGCTTCAGCGGAACTGGGAAGGATCTTACCAAGCCTTTGCCGGGCAATTCTCAAGAGCACCGGAGCACAAAACTACCATGTCTTGCAAAACAACGGAGCCTTAGCACATCAGGCGATTGCACAGGTCCATTTTCATATCATTCCTAAGTATGAAAGCACGCAAGGGTTGAATTTTTCATGGAATAGCGCTTCACTGGAGGAATCAGAAGCCATCCAGATCTCTCATGGGATCCGAGAAGCACTCAAAGACATGCCTAACAGAACCTAGAAAAAACTTTCACCAGTCCCTCTTTGTGACAAGAAAACTTTTCAGGAAAAAAATCAAGTCTTCCATTCTTTTTTCAGATAGAAAACAGCCCCCCTCCCATAAGCTTTAGGAAACTTCAAGAAGGGGCCTTTCCAGAACTAGAAACCCCGAGGCACTTGTTCGCTAGGCCCAAAGCGGCAGAATTGCTATTCTTGAACTGTTTTTGCAAGCCTTGAGCAGCTACTTGAGCCTTCCACTCAAGCAGGTGACTGCATCCTCCGACCTTGCCTAGTACTCAAGTTTGCATTTTTTATAACTATTTTAATTTAAAAATAGGAAAAAACTTGAAACTTCAGTGTTCAGACTCATCAAGGCCTTGGAGTGTACTGCCAATTTAAAAGATGAAGAACGAGACAACTCGAACCTGAAATCTTAAGAAAAGACAAGGTGTTAGCTGAAGTGTCTTGCTTATTCTCAAAAAAAAGTGAATTTTCTCGGGGGTGCAGGAAAAACAAGCCAATGCTCAGAGATCCGGATTTAAGACCCGAGGCAGAGGAAGCCCGTCAAAGCAAAGTATGTAGACCTACTCAACGATGGAACGAAATTAAAGAGGACTTCCTGAAGGGCCTCTATCCCACAGATTACGCATATTAGCGGATCAGCAAACAAAATCTTCATCAAGTAGCTGCAGCCATCTTTTGCTTTCTTCTGATGCTTTTAGGGGTTCTTTTTTTAAAAGATCAAAGCCATTTGACTGAGAAGAGAAGAGTTTTTACCAATTTTTAAGCCCATTTTTGTCGCCATCCTCATTTTCACATCTAAACTCCCATCACTTATTTTCAACGTGCCAACGAGGAGTTAAATTCTTTGGCTGATTTTTTTGTGCTGGAGATATAATAGCGCATCTGAGATCTCTTCAGTGGATCGGATCTTTCTCTCAGATAGGATCCTGATCGGCGTATGATTTCTTACAGAAAAAAAAGTCCCTCTTTTCTAGATAAAGAACCCGGAAGCATCTCGAACGCGGAAATTTTCTTTTTTTTCGGTGTACTCGCTTTTTTGATCATCTTTTGATCAATGGCCATCTGACATTGCGTCGATACTCACCAAACAGCCGCGTAAGTCGAGCAGATCTAATAGTCCAGGAATCATCTCATTGGAGTTCTCCTGTGTAGGCACTTGAGCTAAATTCATCGACGCACTCGCTGACCAAGCGCGCACCATATGAAGCGCTTGAATTGATTTTGATCGATTGAAGCTTCTACGAAGGGTATTTCCATCCACACAAATCTCAGCTTTTTCGATACCCAGACTTTCTTTCACTTCCTGAGTCCAGTCAACAAAAACCCTTTGAAAGCTCTCAAAATCTAAAATACAAAGAAGTCTTCTAAACGTGTCATGAGAAGGAATACCGCCTTTGAGACTTAAAAAACCTCTGAACCATTGCTGCCTAGATTGACCAAAATCTTCTATCTCGATCCAGGATTCACACCCATTGATCACCGCGCATACCGCGATAAAAACGACCTCAATAAATTTATGCGTAGTGTTATGGCCAGTTCGGGGATCTTCTAACCTGGATAAATGAATCATTAAAGTTGTTTTTTCTGAGCCTTTCACGATGATAACCTCCTTGTTCAGGGAAATTATGACACAAAATCGGCTGCTATGCGAATTCATCTGGCATAGCTCTGATCTGGCGCTCAAGTTATATGCGTAACTTCTGCTATCTCAGCCTCTTCATTTTCTTAAGAAGAACTTCAGGTTATTTTAAAAACAAATAATTACATAGCTTGGTTGAAAGGCATGTGGGATTTGAATCGACGATATATCCATTAATTAAAGCTTAAAAATTAATAATACGTCGCATTAAAATCCATTTTCCAAGAAAAATCGAAGCGATAAGTTGGCACTTTGTTCCGAAAAGAATTTTAAGTCTTAACCCGAGGACTTACGCAGGTTCACTGTCGCTTAGGCTATAGATTTGAGTTCATCTTTCAGATCCCTCAAACCGCAATTCTTTTGTCAGTTAAATTAATTTAGTCTCTTTGCACACCCTTGATTTTGATCTTCCCTTCTTTCAGGGGCCGCAATTCCATTTCACCGGCTAATTGTTGCGCATACCAAGCACACAAATTAAATCTATAAAAAACTTAAAACTCGCTACCGCTTTTTAGGAACCATAACCCAGACTGAGAAATACAAGCACATCCTTCCACCACCAAAAAAAGTTACCATCCCCTCTTTTACAATGCTAATAGTTAAAATGCTGAGACTGCCACACGCTAAAAATCATTTAAAAAAATTTATTTAAATGATTATAATCCACATCCCACTAAA
>DAISZI010000354.1:0-1579 GCA_036824885.1 Oligoflexia bacterium | reverse complement strand
AGGAGTAATAAGTACTTGCAGGCGCACGCGGTCCTGGATCAGTCAAGGTCTGTTGAGAGACATGCCCCAAAAACCAGATATAACCCAAGACAATCTGGGCTCCCCCATGCAGATACGAGGCATAAGACATCTTGTCGTACTGAATCTGCACATCAGTGATCCAATGCGGCAAAACATCGATCTGAAATCCCCCTTGCCAAGAGATGAATCGCGGAACAGAAGTTTCCCAAAGGAAGCTATAACCTAAATCGAAATTCCAACCCAAACCATAGGCCTCACCCCCTTGATCTTCGGAATCCACGGCTTTCTGCCAGCTTGTTTGAACATGGTCTTTTTTTTGAGAAAATCCTAACCACTGACCCCTTCCCAGCAGTCCCAAGACACTTGAGGAACGAAACTGACTCTCTCCAGCAAAAACACAAGAGCTCATGAGAAGCAAAAGCAGTCCTTTTTGCAAAACCCCACCCATTCACAGACCTTACCGAAAAGAAAAACGACAACACAGAAAAAAAAAGTTCTTCTTTTTTCTGCTCGTGCTAATCTAGTCTCAAAGGAGATAGTATGGAGAGGTTTGCACTTTTCAGTTTTGACGGTCTGATGCTGATCCTACGCTGGTTGCATCTTTTTTTTGGAGTGATCTGGATTGGTCATTTGTACTATTTCAATTTTGTTCAGGGCGCTTTTTTTGCGGAAACAGACCCAAGCACCAAGTCCAACGCCATTCAGAAGCTTGTACCTCGCGCTTTATGGTGGTTTCGATGGGGTGCCATGTACACCTTCTTAACAGGTTTGCTCTATGTTGGCCTCAAAGGCCATCAGGGAGGATTTGGCATTTATGAAACTTCTTGGGGACTTGCTATTCTTACAGGAGCAAGTTTAGGGACTTTGATGTGGGCGAATGTCTGGTTCATCATCTGGCCCAACCAAAAAATCGTCATTGCTTCCGCTACCCAAGCAGCTCAAGGAGGCAAGCCACTTGCTCATGCAGCGGCTTCTGCAAACCGTGCTTCCATTGCCTCTCGAACCAATACGCTGTTTTCGATCCCTATGCTTTTTTTTATGGCTACAGCAAGCCATCTTCCTTTAGAAATTTCACCTGAAAGAAGCCTGATGCCTTTTGTACTCACGATGACCTTGCTTTTAGGCGCCCTGGAATGGAATGCCATGCGAGGAAAGATGGGTCCCATGGCAAGTGTGCGAGGCGTGATTCATTCAGGATTCGCACTTACCTTAGGCATTTACGTACTTCTTGAGATCCTCACGAAGTGACATGATTTTCTTCCTCTTCTTAGGAGCGATAGAAGCTCAAGCTCGTACCCCCTCCGAAGCACGCGGAAACATCGTATACCAGACCCATTGCACTTCTTGCCATCATTCTGAGCCCAAGCGCAATGGGTCTCTGGGCCCCGCTGTTGCCGGAGCGTCTGAAGAGCTTCTCCGAGCGCGCATTCTTGAGGGAAAATACCCAGAAGGCTACAAGCCCAAAAGACAAACAAAGATCATGGTGCCTCTTCCCACCCTGAAAGAAGAAATAAAGTCACTTTACCTGTACTTAAATCAACCTTCGAAATAAATCCTT
>DAISZI010000353.1:0-1582 GCA_036824885.1 Oligoflexia bacterium | reverse complement strand
TTATGAAGGCTGTTTCTGGATCTCGCTTGAAAAACTTCTGAAATTTTTATTTTTGTGAATCAAAAAAACGAGTGTCTATACCGCTTGCTCTAAGAGCGACTGATTTTGAGTGCGCAACTTTTACATAAAAAAGGAAAAGTTCAAATATTAGGAGAATGATAAAGAAGATTATGTTTGGAAATCTTCGACACTTCATCTCTGTAGTAGATGCCTTAGTGCTGCGAATTAAAAAATTTTTACCATCGCAAAACTGTGCACTAAAACCCTCTGAAGCAACGAATTTTCAGCTATTTCCTCTTTGAAAGAGCCTTTGCCTCACATCCTCTGATTCTCACGATTTAAAGGGTCCAACCTGCACGCTGGGCATCCCGATAAAAATCTTCAATGGTCTCAAGCGAGCATTTTTCCAAGGATTTTCCAAAAAGAGGTAATTTACTCATTTGATCCTGAGTTGCTGTGATGATATGGCATCCACAAGCATCAGCCTGGTACAAATTAAACGTTTCACGACAAGAAGCCCAGAGAATCTTAGCGTTCGGTAACGGTGCATAAAGATTCACTGCTTGCTTCATGAGAGGCACAGGATCTCTACCGGTATCGGCAATTCTTCCAGCAAAAATAGAAACAATTACCTCATCTTGAGGTTTTAACATAGCCTGTAATTGCTCAAGTTGACTCAAAGTAAAAAGCGCAGTGACATTGAGCTTTAAGCCACCATCCAGAAGATTGCGACAAACAGGAAGCAAACTGATGCCTCGGGTGTTTGTGATGGGAATTTTGACCACGGCATGAGAACCCCAAGTCGCAATACGAAAGGCTTGCCTTTGAATCGTCTCGGGATCATCTGCTAAAACCTCAAACGAGATAGGAAGATCAATGCTAGACATAAGCTTTCTAGCAAAAACCTCGTAATCGACAACACCTGCTTTTGCCATCAAAGACGGATTGGTAGTAAATCCAGCTACAACACCCGAGCGGTACTGACTGAGCATCTGCTCTTCATGAGCACCATCTGCGTAAATCTTAACTTTTAGATGAGACATACCTTAGGCTTTAGCCGATAACCTCCATTTTTGTCAAGATAAGTTCCAAGCCGAACCCCACCGCCCCCCCTCTCCCAGTGACGCTTCATTTTCTGAAATGGAAATCTTTTTTTTAATATTCGATAGGAAATTGCATCTGAGTGAATGGTTGAAAAATCTTTGCACGTGATTTTTCAACCCCCCCCCCTGTCTTCAATGCCTTTAATCTTCTCAAAGCTTTCTTTTGTCTGATGGGTCTAAAAAAACAAAAAAAAACAGAGGGCATATTCCCTCAGGGAAGCTTTGAAATTAAAAACATTCATCTTGGAAAATGGTCGGGGCAGCAGGATTCGAACCTGCGACCCTCTGGTCCCAAACCAGATGCGCTAGCCAGGCTGCGCTATGCCCCGATTGGTTTACCATAACCGAGTTTCTAAAAGACGTCAAATTGCGCTTGACTCTCTTTTACGATCTTCTGAATAGAAGTCTTACAACGCATTTGCTTGTGAAGAATGGCTAGAAAACCTTCTTTCAAAAAACTTCTGCCCTTGTCTTTTCTG
>DAISZI010000093.1:0-6577 GCA_036824885.1 Oligoflexia bacterium | reverse complement strand
CGATTCTCACAGGAGCCTATTCTTATCAGACTCAAATTCCCACCAATTATTGGTACAGTCAGGAGTCTAAGCGTCTGGTTTATTGCGTGGAGGATCCCTCTCAGTCAGTCATTGGCTCGACGGGGCCTTCGAGTGATCTTCCGGGCGTCTCACCCAAGTATTTGCACGGAAGCACTTTAGGAGATGAGATTAAAAATGTGAAGGATGCCAGGGTCGTAAGTGTTGCCTTAAAAGATCGTGCTTCTGTGATGCTGGGGGGGCATAGGGCAGACTTAGCGCTTTGGTTTGCGTCAACACTGAGTCAGTGGGTTTCGAGTCAGTATTATCTTTCTGATAAAAAACTTCCTGATTGGCTCGTTCAGTACAATAAAAAATTTGAGCAAGGAGGGGTTTTTAGCTGGAAGACCCCTCAGTTTACTTACCCTGATGTTACCAAAGGAAGTGAGGAGAGTTTAAAAACCGCTTATGGCATAGAGTTAACTGTATCGATGGCAGAAAAGGTTTTCGATCAGTTTGAGTTGGGACGTCGTCAGACTACCGATCTTTTGACAGTGAGTTTTTCCGGTCATGATAAATTGGGTCATGCTGTGGGTCCGAATAGTCCCATGATGGAAGAGCTGACTTTGGAAGAAGATCGAGCTTTTTCTCGATTGTTTAATTTTATTAAAAAGAAAATGCCTGGAGGTATGCAGGATGTGGTGATTGTTTTGACTGGGGATCATGGCGTGGCTCCGAAGCCTGAATGGGCAGAGGAGCGTAAGTTTGATGCCGGAAAGATTGATACCAATGCTTTATCCAAGCGTGTTTGTGAGTTATTAGATAAGAAATATGGCAAACCTGCCCAGGGTGAATGGATTGTAGCTAATACTGATTTTCACTTTTATTTAAATTTGGAAGCTATTGCAGATAAGCGAATTAATTTGGAAGAAATCGAGCATTTTGTTCAAGCTTATTTAAAAAAAGAGCCTCATTTTTCTCATGTGCTGACTTCGAGCGATCATCTGTCAGGAAAATTTTTGCCTGGAATCTTTAAAAATCAATCGATTCATTCTTTTGTAGAGAAGCGAAGTGGGCAGCTCATTGTCGTGCCTGATCCTTATTATATTTATAAGAGTACTTACAACGCTACTCATTTTACCGGGTACACGTACGATCGTATGGTTCCATTACTTATTTCGGGTAGATCCGTTCGTCAAGGGGTGTACAGTACTCAAGCCCATGTTGTAGATATTGCTCCAACTTTAGCGTTTTTGGCAGGCGTTGTTCCTCCGAGTTTATCGGAAGGCCGTGTGCTTTCTGAGATTTTCGGAAAATCTCAGAACTGAACACCGATGAAGTTTTTCAGGTAATGTCCTTCTGGGAATTCTAGCAAAACAGGATGGTCACTTGAAGGAAATCCCCTGGCAATCCAGTGAATTTTTGTTTGGGCGCGCGAGCTTGCGCGAGCAAGCGTTTGGATGAAATCTGGTTCACGAAAAAGACTTGAGCAGGAGCAAGCAACGATGGCTCCTTGGGGTTTCAGCAGGCGTAAGGCTTGGGTATAAAGCTTTAAGTAAGCATGTTGACCGGTGGGAATGCTTTTTTTGTTTTTGATGAAGGCAGGAGGATCCACAATGATCAAGTCGAAGTTTTTGGGATCAAGTTCATGGATCTTGTCAAGATCCATGTTGAGGTAAGTTGCCTGCAAGCCATGAGTGTTTGCGTTTTGTTCCGCCCATCTTAAGGCCTCTTTTGAGCAGTCAACAAAAGAGATTTCGCATTGCTTACCTATGCTTTGAAAATGCGTTCCCAGTTGGATGCCCCATTGTCCGATATAAGAGCAAAGATCTAAGATACGAAGTTGTTTTTGATGGACTAACCAAGGTGTTGTTTGAAGTTGGGTGAGTTGTATATTGAAGCGTTGATCCAAAAAAAATCCGGTCTTTTGTCCGGACCAGAGGTTCAAGTGAAAGATTAGGGGTTTTTCTTCGATGAGTGAGTCTACTTGGATAGCCAAGGATTCGAAATTCACTAAATCTAAAGCTTTGAGAACTTGGCAGGGTTCTGGTTCTAATCCTTCTAATTTACGGACATTCACATTGTTTTTGACTAAAATGCCCGTTTGATCCCATGCTTTTGGGTCATTTACGCATTTTTCTAAAATTTGAGGTAAGTTCCGGATCATTTTTTCAGCGCCTGCGGTATGTGCTTGGATGACGAAGATCTGTTGAACTCGATTGGCTAGGAGGTACCGATCGATGATGAGCCCCGGTAATTGGTCGCCTTCTCCATGGCACAGTCGGTAGCTTGTTTTCCATCCTAAGGTATTTCGTAAGTTTTGAGCTTGCATCAGGCTTGCGAAGAGACTTTCTTGGGTTGTGGGGTCTTGGATCAGAGGATTCCTGGAAAGGCATCGAAAGCCAATTAAAGAGTGGGGATTGCCGTAACCGCGTGCTAAAAATTTCCCTCGCGCATCTTGAAGTTCTATAGTCTCACCGGGTTGTATTGGATGAGAATGAGGGAGGAGTTCGTTGGAGTATACCCAAGGGTGTCCCGATTGAAATCTTCTTTCCATACCTTGTTTTAAGTGCCAGATTTGCATTTTTTCTCCTGAATAGAATTTTTATACACGTATAGTACTTGAAAAAGCATGAAATTTCACGCACTATGCGAATTTCTGGAAAAAGACGCTGGAGAGTGCTTTCTTGTGAGAGAGATTCTGAGCTTGCAAGGTCTCATCGCTTGGTTGAAGGCATTGAATGCTGTGGTTGATCGAAATTGCTCCAATACGCAAGGTTTGGACTGCGCAAAGAGGGCTTGTCTAGGATTTCCTAGCTTGAATCAAATACAGAAGGGAAAAGTCAAAATTTCTCTGTACTAAAAAAAAATCAGGTTATAAGGAGTGTCAGCCATGTCATTAGTGAGTGGTGTGATGACGAAGATATATTTTTTCAGTTGTTTTTATCCTGGAGATGGGTTTGATGAAGGCTTTTTTGATAGGAGATCCTGTCGCTCATTCGCGGTCTCCTTTTTTTTACCATAGGCTTGCTCAAAAGTTTCGTTGTGATTTTCAGTATGAGCTTCATTCAGTTTCTCGTGAGAATTTAGATTCTTTTTTGATCGCAAGGCGCAAAGATAGACTAATTGGGTTTAATATCACCAGTCCCCACAAAGAAACTGTGATCCGCCATTTAGATAGACTTTCAGAAGAGGCGTGTTTATTGAGAGCGGTCAATACCGTGGTGATTCAAGAAGGTGTGTGGACGGGGTACAATACTGACTACTTGGGAGTTTTAAGGGTTTTAAGAGATGTTCCTTTGGAAGGTCAAAGAGCTCTTCTTTTGGGAGCAGGAGGAGTCTCTAAAGCGGTGGCGTATGCCTTGGGGCTTCGAGGTGTTGCTTGGGTGGGAATTGGCAATAGGACCCAAGCGCATGCTCAGGCTTTAGCGGATCAGATGCAAAAAATTTTTCCTCAAATCTGTTTTGAGGTGGTCAAAAAAAATGAAGAAGCTTGTGTTTTGGTAGTGCAAACGACTGCTCGGTTCCAGGCGCATCTTTTGGGGTTGGAGTTTTTAAAAACATTGCCTCCCAGTGCCTTGGGGACTTGGGCTTTAGATTTGGTCTATGATCCTGAAGAGACTTTTTTTTTGAAATTTGCTTCGCAGCAAGGTTGGCAGGGGATCGGGGGGCTTTCGATCCTGAAAGAGGTTACTGAAGCAAGTTGGAATTTATGGTGGGGCTATTCTAAAAAGCCAATTTTTTTAGTAGGATTTTCAGGAGTAGGAAAAACAACGGTCGGTCGTCTCTTAGCTCAAAAATTAGGCCGTTCTTTTTTGGATACGGATGCCTGGGTGGTGGATCAAGCTCAGATGAGTGTTACTCGTATTTTTTCAGAAAAAGGAGAAACTTGGTTTAGGCAAAAAGAATCTGAAATTTTAAAGAAAGCTTTAGAAGGATCTCAGGTGGTGGCTTTAGGAGCAGGTGCTTTGATGGATCCTGAAAATGCAAGACTTGTTTTTGAAAAATCTTGGACTGTTTGTCTGGAAGCTTCTTGGCAAGCTCTTTGGAATCGTTGGGATATATTAGTGCAGGATCGTCCTTTATTCCAAGCCTGGGAGACTTTTTCTGATGTTCGTAAAAAGCAGGAGTTAGAACGACTTTTTGAGTTGCGTAAATGCTCTTATCAAAAATCATTTTTGCATTACTGTGTGGATGATCAAACGCCTGAATCTGTTTCTGCTTTTTTACAGAAAAAATTGTGGGAACTCGTATGAAATCTTTGAAAATTAGTTCTCGTTTTTCTCAGACATCGGAGGTTTATGTAGGTTTTCAAGCGATTCAACAATTGTCAGAATGGTTGCGTAAAAAAAAGTTTCAACGTCTTTTTTTGATAGTAGATAAAAACCTGGAACGTTTTTTTCCTGTTTTGCAGGATAAGATTTCGATGCATTTGATTACTGTTGAAGCAGGTGAAGGTTTAAAAAATTTTTTTGAAGTGCAGAAAATTTTTGATATTTTATTGCAGCAAGGTGCAGATCGTAAAGATGCTATTATTGCTTGGGGAGGAGGAAGTGCAGGAGATGTGGCGGGATTTGTAGCTTCTACTTATTTCCGAGGTATTCCTTGGATAAATATTCCCAGTACGTTACTTTCTCAGGTAGATAGTGGTATTGGAGGAAAAACAGGCATCCACTTTTCAAATGTTAAAAATGCTATTGGAAGTTTTTATCCACCTCTTTTAGTACTTTGTGATACTGAGTTTTTGGTTTCACTTTCTTCTCGAGAAATAATTTCAGGATTAGGAGAAATCGTAAAATGCTCTCTTTTGAGAGGGTCTTCTTTTTATGAAATGATTCAAAATGATAAAGAAAAAATCCTTCAAGAAGGCTATGAAAAAATGGAGGATTTTATTTATCGTTCTTTGAAGTATAAAGCAAGTTTAGTTGCTTTAGATCCTTGGGATGAGCGTTCTAAGAGAGTTTTTTTAAATTTTGGTCATACTTTGGGTCATGCGTTAGAAGCAGCGACTGAGTATCAAATTTTTCGACATGGAGAAGCGGTTCTTTTAGGAATGCGTTTTGCTTTGGCACTTTCAGAAGTTAAGAAAAAAATTACCTCCCAGAGATCAAAAATTTTAGATGAATTTCTGAGTTTTTTGAAAGTACCATCGATTCCAAAAACAGTTTCTTGGGAAAGTTTAATGTTTTATATGCAAAAAGATAAGAAAAAGCAGGGAAATAGTCTTTTTTTTGTTCTTTTAAAAGACGTGGGGCATCCTCTTTTCGAAAGGGTGTACCCTTCAGAGCTTGAAGAAGCCTATGGACTTTTTTGTGAAAGATTATGATTTTTATTTCTTAGTATTGCATGGTCCTAATTTAAATTTGCTGGGAGAGCGAGAGCCTCAATGGTATGGGACGATGACGTTGGGGCAAGTGAATGCTAAGCTTCGTTTTTTTGCTAGAAAAAATCGTACACGTTTATTTATTCATCAAAGTAATTCAGAAGGAGCGTTGATTGATTTTTTGCATTTTTATCGAAAAAAAGTCAATGGCGTTATTTTTAATCCTGCGGCTTATACACATACTTCTTATGCGCTTCGAGATGCAGTTTCTGCTATTTTGGTTCCAACCATTGAGGTACATCTGAGTCCGATTGCTCAACGTGAATCTTTTCGAAAAATTTCTGTGATTGCGCCCGTTTGTTGGAAGCAAATTTCAGGCTATGGTTGGAAATCTTACACTCAAGCCATGAGGGCTCATTGGAAAAGATTGCGCGTTGATTGATGTCTTTTAAAAAAATATACAATGATGATGATTTAAGATTCGGTCAGGTTTTCCAGAAATTCTCTATGAAAGGAATTTTTTCGCGTTCGAAAAAAATTAAATTTTAAAATATGCCAAATAGCCGCAATACCGTCTTTCCATTGAATTTTTTTTCCTTCTGAGTAATTGCGAGGTTGGTATTGAATGGGAAGCTCTTTGATTTTTAACGAAATTTTTGCAATTTTTGCCGTTACTTCAGGCTCAAATCCAAATCGATGGGATTCTAAAATCATGTTTTTTAAAATACGGGCTTGAAAAACCTTATAGCCCGTTTCCATATCGGAAATCCAAAGTCCATTACAAAGATTGCTTAAGAAAGTCAGAAACCAATTGATACTTCGATGAAATAATCGATCTTTCCAGGGTATTCTCGAAAAGCGATTACCAAAAACTACATCGTATTGATCGAATATAAGAGGTGCTAACAAGCTTTCCCATTCTACCATGCAGTATTCAAAATCAGCATCTTGAATCGCAATGATGGTTCCATGAGCCGCTTGGATGCCTCGCTTCAAAGCCGCACCCTTTCCTTGATTGCTTGTTTGATACACGCAAATTGCTGAAGATTGAAAGACAAAGGATTTTAAAATGGCATCCGATCCGTCGGTGGATCCATCATCTACCAAAATCAGTTCTTTTTCATACTGTAGATGAAGTGAATCAATTTTTTTTAAAAAAATCTCTAAATGCAAAGCCTCATTATAAATTGGAATAATTAAGCTTACTCGATGTGACATTTTTATTTTTTACGCGGTGTGAGAAAATGCCCAGTTTTT
>DAISZI010000352.1:0-1603 GCA_036824885.1 Oligoflexia bacterium | reverse complement strand
AACAAGAATCTCCAGAGTGAGAATGAGAGTCTGAGGCAGCAGTTGGCGCATGCTCCACTTTCTGATGGATTCGTGTGGGTGTCAGTTGCTTTAGGGCAGAATGAGGTTGATGCTAATGCATTGAACAAGGAGAGTGCGGCATTGATTGGAAGTCTTAAGGGTGTTGAGGGTATGAATTTTTCTAATGTAACAAATTCCCAAAAGCTTCAAGTTGAAGTCGCTGCTCTTGATGCCGAGGCCTGGGGATATGCGGACAATTTAGCGCGTCGTTTGGGTTGGCAATCACTTCCAGACGTTTCTCAAGTAGGGCAGACTGATTATCAGGCTCGGTTAGCACTATTTTTAGAAGCGATAAAAAATGAGGAAGCTGGTTACCGCTATCAGGAGATTGATCTCGTTAAAGTCGATACTAAAAAACTTTATACAGACCTCAAGGTTGAATTTCAGGATAAGACAATTTATTTGATGAGGATCAAAAAAGTTAACTAAAATTAACAACTTACTTGATTGGTCATGAGGAGGTTCTCCCTCAGGTGGGCCTCCTCATCCTATTTTTAGACGTTCACTGATATCCCTTTTCGTTTTTTTACATGCTTTGAGAGTCCCTTTCCTGAGTTCAGGTCGGAGATCCTTCACTCACTCATTGTGCCCTCCTGCACCCAAATGCTCTTTATGAGTGCTTATTACTCCTTCATGATGAGTCGCAATTCCAATACGAAATTCTAAAACCTGAAATAACGTGTTTCTCTGAGATCACGATGAGAGCGTCTTCAGAAGGGTTCTGCTGACTTCAGTTTCTGTTTCTTTATTCGTTGTGTATTTTCTTAGGCAGTTGTTTTGTAGGATCTTTTTTTAGGAGTTTTGCGTATGCCTACAAAAGGGAGAGTCTCGTAGGTAGCTGAAATTTCCCGTCTTGGTCTTTTTGTGTTTTTTAAGCTATTTTCCTTGCGTATAGTAGCAGCAAATGCTTGTGTGATTTCAAAGCTTGGTTGAGTCTTTTTTTAGGGTAGGTGCGCTTTCTCAAGACCACCTTTTTTTATTTTTCGTTTTATGCCATGACTAGCCTCGTTCTGATGATTGGGTGAAGCATATCGTCGTTGAGAGTTAAGTCTCTTGTCTTGTTTTTTTTGTGAGGGGAGATCAAAGAGCTTTCTTCATGCATTATGCTTGTCTTTTGTTGCTGAGTATTGAGAGTTAGTCTCTTTTTCTGATTGAGGAAGGATTCTGGATTTTATTCGAAGTATCATGAGGCGTCTGGCGTTGGTGTTCCCAGGTAGGGGTTTTACAAGGTATAGTCTTAAGTTCGCAATGTCATTTTGAAGAGGGTCAGGTTATTTCATTGTAAGTTTCTGCGCGTGGACGTGAAAGTGAGGGGAGATTCAAAGCGTACGGATCGGTTGTGTGTTTTTAGAGTTTGAAAAAAAAGAGGAACAGTTTTTTTCTTGTCCGGGTGAGATCTTTATTTTTTTTGAGAAGCTAGTTGCATGGGGGAATCACGCTTGGGAAGTGAGGTCTTAGTACTTTTGCATCAGGATCGTGTTCTTTGTTTTGCCTAGTAAGTAATTACGAATTCAGGACGTAGCTACCCCTGAGCGACGAAGTC